>JBCBDH010000100.1:0-13044 GCA_038529855.1 Bacteroidota bacterium
GGCGCCTGCTTCCAATGAGAATGGCTCCAATGAACCTGTCGATAAACCCCCATTTATTTTTAGACTCGTCGTAGTCCTCCTCCTCCGCAGGCAAGTCGACAGGTTCATTGGAGCCATTCTCATTGGAAGCAGGCGCCTCCTCCTGGCAGGAATAAAGACAAAATTGCACTAGAAGAAAAAAACACAAGTACTTGATCTGCATGGAATAATTTACATTTAAGTAGTCAACCAAAAAAATGGGTGTAATACATCATCCGCACTCAGCCATTCAATCGCTCAATCAATCCTTGCCGCCGCTCAAAAAGCCCACTTTCCAAAGCAAGGGGATAAGGAGGCTCGTGATAAAGATGCTCAAAACGAGCCTGTTGTTGTATGCAATATTTACGAATTGCTTTAATATTTGGATTTTGGTAGACCAACTGCCCCTTTTCAAAGATGACTTGTAGCAGATCCTCCTGCTTTTGATCATTCCATTCCAAGACTTTGCGATTGGCCAATTGGATGCCTTGAAAAGGAGCGCTAAGCCCTGTTTTTTCATCCCAAATTAAATCCCCCACAGGCTGATCGCCTTCATAGAATCTTCGACATTGGAGCTTACCTGGGATACTGGTTTTAATGGGATTTTCCGATAGTTTGATTTTGTCTTGCCACTGTCCGTCTGCATCTTTTAAAGCTGCCAATTTGTACACGCCGCCTAGTGCAGGCTGATCGTAAGAAGTCGCCAATTTGGTACCTACGCCCCAAACATCAATGGCCGCTCCATCCGCTTTTAAAGCGCTGATTTTTTCCTCCTCCAAATCATTGCTCGCAAATATCTTCGCTTCCTTAAATCCTGCCTCATCCAACAGCGCTCGCGCCGCTCGACTCAATTGCGCCAAATCTCCACTGTCTAGCCTAATGCCATTCATCTCATAACCTTTTTCTCGAAGTGCTAAACCCGTCTTAATGGCTTTTTTAACCCCTTCCAAGGTATCATAAGTATCCACTAAAAAGATACAATTATTGGGAAGGGCTTCTGCATAAGCATCAAAGGCCGCCTGTTCCTGCTCAAAGGCCATCACCCAGGAATGCGCATGGGTCCCCTTAACGGGAATCCCCCAACGCGCACCAGCCAGTACATTGCTCGTAGCAGCACAACCGCCAATATAAGCCGCTCGACTGGCACTCAAACCGCCATCAATCCCCTGGGCTCGTCGCAGCCCAAACTCGAGAACCGCATCCCCCTGCGCAGCCCGCACGATTCGCGCTGCCTTAGTGGCGATGAGTGTTGAAAAATTGACTAGTGTTAAAAGGGCCGTTTCGATTAATTGCGCTTGAAGCAAGGGACCTTCCACTCGCACAAGTGGGCTATGTGGGAAAACCACCGTTCCCTCTGGAATGGCCGATACCTGACAGCTAAAAGAAAGCCTTTGGAGATAATTGAGAAAAGATTCATTAAACAAGAGCTGTCCGTCTGAGCCCTTCAATCGACCAAGGTATTGGACATCAGCTGCTGAGAATTCAAAAGCCTGTAAATATTCAATCGCGCTTTCCAATCCGCTGCAAACAGCAAAGGGGCCTTTGAAGGGATTTTTGCGAAAAAAAAGGTGGAAAACCGCTTGTCGCTCCTGTAGTCCTTGCTGCCAGTAACCATAGGCCATTGTGAGTTGATAGAGATCAGTCAGAAGGGAAGCTCGATACGATTTAAAGGGGGAAGTCATCATCTTATCAATCCTTTTCAGTGCCAACTAAAGGTACTTCTTTTCCATGTAAAAACAAGCCTGATATGAGAACTATTGCTTATCTTAAGTCGTCTTTAAATGGACAACATAAGGGCTCACAGATTTTTAAAAGAACCTTAACCAGAATTGGCGCAAGTCCTCATAATAGAGAGGACTAATTGGGCGTTGGAGAGGCGGTATAGCCCCTTATTGAATTAAAGCTTTTGATGCTTATGAGATATGTGATCCTTTTATTGATGGCCTTTTCCTTTATAGCTTGGCAGAACAGTACTTGGAAAGAATTTACTTCCTATGAAGGTCGTTTTCGCATTTTGGCCCCTGGCGAAATGGAATTAAAAACAAGGACGATAGAAACGGCTATTGGAGATATTGACTATTTTACCTATCTATACCAACCTGAAGAAAAGAATCCTGATAATCTGGCTTATATGATCAGCTATTGTGATTATCCAGAATATTCCGTTCATTCTGATTCTAGCGATCTCATTATGGCCTTTTTTAATACCACAGTAGAAACGGCGATTAAGAGTGTGGAGGGAGAATTGATGTATACAACGGACATCCAATTGGAGCAGCAATATCCAGGGCGACTTTGGCGAATTAATTATAATGAAGATCAAGCCTCCATAAAGACCAAGGCTTATTTGGTGGGAAGACGCTATTATTCTGTTCAGGCCATTACGATACGAGGCAAAAGCCTGAATCCCTATATCGACAAGTTTTTAGATTCTTTTTCGCTGATTGAATAAATTGGACATGACTAAAATCGAACTCTTTAAAGGCGACATTACCAAGGTACAAACGGACGTGATTGTCAATGCAGCTAACAGCTCTTTATTGGGCGGAGGGGGTGTGGATGGAGCGATTCATAGAGCGGGGGGCGCGGAGATATTGGAAGAGTGTATGGACATTAGGGCGAGGCAAGGAGGTTGTGCGACGGGCGAGGTGGTGATAACGACGGCTGGTAAGCTGGCGGCGAAAAAAGTGATTCATACTGTAGGGCCAGTGTGGCAGAGAGGAAAGGCGGAAGCCCTATCGCTTCTTCTGGCCAATTGTTACAAAAATAGCCTGGCTTTGGCCGCGGAATATCAATATACGAGTATTGCTTTTCCCAATATCAGTACGGGGATTTATCGCTTCCCAAAGAAAAGAGCTGCGGAGATTGCCATTGCTAGTGTTCAGGACTATCTGCAAAACCACCAGGGCACCATAAAAGAAGTTCTTTTTGTTTGCTTTGACGAAGAAAATTACCACCTTTACCGTGACTTGTTGGAAATGAAGTAAAATACCTCCTATCCATGAAAATAGCGGTTTTCCCAGGATCATTCGATCCTATCACCGTCGGTCATGTCGACCTGGTGAAAAGAGCCTTACCCTTATTTGATCGCATTGTCGTTGCCGTTGGTATTAATAGTCAGAAGCGCTATTTATTTTCCCTTGAAGAGCGAATAGAATGGTTGGAACGCGTCTTTGCCTCAGAAGATAAAGTACACGTTGATTCTTTTGAAGGGTTAACTGCGCATTATTGTCAAAAAATAGGATCGCGTTATTTACTTCGCGGTTTGCGCAATGCTTCAGATTTTGACTATGAAAAGACCATTTCCCAATTGAATACCATTGTAGGGCAGGGGATAGAAACTATTTTTCTGATTAGTCGCCCTGAATATTCCCATATTAGCTCTACCATTGTTCGAGAAATTATAAAAGGTAAAGGCGATGCCAGCCCCTTTTTGCCAGAAGCCATCCGCTTGAATCAGATGCACTGAGGCGATCAATGATTTATTGGAGGCGGGTTTTTGTTCTCAAGGGGAATATTGTACATTTGCGTGATATTTTGAAACGTCAGAAAAATCAAACAAAACCATATGTCCAACGCTTATTTTGAAGTCCCCATAGCCATTAACGAACCTGTTTTATCTTATGCCCCAGGTTCACCAGAAAAAGCCGCACTCAAATCCGTTTTGGCAGAGCTCAAATCCACCAAAGTAGAAATTCCAATGTATATTGGAGGGAAGCAGGTAACCAGCAGAGAAAAGGTGTTGATTTATCCTCCCCACGAAGTTAAACATAAATTAGGCATTTATTATAAAGGCAATTCCCGCCATGTTCGCGAAGCTGTAGATGCGGCACTAGCGGCCAAACCAGCTTGGGAAAATATGCCCTGGCAAGAACGTGCTGCCATCTTTTTGAAAGCAGCAGATTTGCTCTCTGGGCCTTATCGCGCCAAGATGAATGCAGCCACCATGCTTGGCCAGTCCAAAAATGTGTATCAGGCAGAAATTGATTGCGTAGCGGAGCTGTGCGACTTTTTCCGTTTTAATGCACAGTACATGACGGAGATTTATGGCCAACAACCTGAAAGTGATTCAGGCATATGGAATCGAATGGACTACCGCGCTCTAGAGGGTTTTGTCTTTGCCATTACGCCTTTTAACTTTACTTCAATTGCAGGGAATTTGCCAGCCGCCCCAGCCATGATGGGCAATGTCGTGATCTGGAAACCCGCAGAAACCCAAATTTACTCCGCTCAGGTGATTATGGAAATCTTTGAGGCAGCAGGATTGCCTGCAGGGGTGATCAATCTGATCTACACGGATGGGCCTGTGGCGGGTGACATCATCTTTAACCATCCCGATTTTGCTGGATTGCACTTTACAGGTAGTACCAAGGTATTTCAGAACCTTTGGCAATTGATTGGTAACAACATAGGTAAGTATAAGACCTATCCTCGATTGGTGGGAGAGACTGGAGGGAAGGATTTTGTTATTGCGCATACTTCTGCGGATGCGGGAGAGGTAGCAACAGCCTTGGTGCGTGGTGCTTTTGAGTTCCAGGGACAGAAGTGCTCGGCAGCTTCCCGCGCCTATATCCCAAAGGGTTTGTGGAAGGAAGTGAGCAAATTGATGAAGGAGGATTTGGCCTCTATGAAAATGGGCAGTCCTGAAGATTTTACCAACTTTATCAATGCCGTTATTGATGAACGCGCCTTTGATAAGATTACCAACTACATAGCAGAAGCCAAAAAGGCCAAAGACGCCAAAGTTGTTTTTGGAGGGAATTATGACAAGACCACAGGTTACTTTATCGAACCCACCGTTATTGTGACGACCAATCCAAACTATACGACGATGGAAGAGGAAATTTTTGGTCCAGTATTGACCATTTACTTATACAATGGTCGTCGCTATGCAGATGCTTTGGATATGGTAGATAGTACCTCGCCTTATGCCTTGACGGGAGCTGTATTTGCTCGCGATCGTCAGGCTGTTGTACAGGCTACAGAGCGCCTAAAACATGCAGCGGGTAATTTCTACATCAATGATAAACCAACGGGTGCCGTAGTTGGACAACAGCCCTTTGGTGGGGCTCGTGCATCAGGTACCAATGACAAGGCGGGCTCTATCCTCAACCTATTCCGTTGGTTATCTCCTAGAACAATAAAAGAGAATTTTAATCCACCAAGGGATTATCGTTATCCCTTTATGATGGAAGAATAAGCACCTTTTTGAAGTCTAACCAAATAAAACCGTATAATTGGTGCTGAGGCAGTCTTTTTGGAGACTGCCTCCTTTATTTTAGCCTTTGTCAAACCGTCTACATTTTGTACTAAAGCCGCTCGGGCTTTTGGCATATTATATGCTTTAATACAGATATAAAAATAATTCCCCCTCTTTGTATTTGATCCCCATAAAAGAAAACAAGATTTAATCCGTAAACAGCATATGTACCACCTTATTAAGAGGTACTTCTTTGAGCAGCAAGATCAAGCCTATCTTGATTGGTTGTATTCGCAAAACAAGCGAATGCTGGTGTACGGCTTGTTGTTTACTTTGATCTCTGTGACGAGCTTATCATTTGTCGATTATTTCTATTGGGGGATTCAATATGACGCTTTGGGGGAAGCCCAACCCAAGGTATTTGGGATCAATGATACTTTTCGCCTGATTATCCTGCCCATTATCAATGCTGTCGTCATTATCATTGCGGCATCTCCCTGGAATCGGTCGATGTGGCAATTTGATTTGTTGGCTGGAATCGTGATTTTTGCTTCAGCTTTTAGCTTTTTCTTATCTGGAGTCTATAATGAATCCTATTCAGGAGACGACTATGCCTATGACGTGTTGGTGCTGATCTTATTTACTCAAATCATATTGGGGCTGACCTTTAGAAGCAGTTTTTTGATCAATTGTTTTTTGGTGTTTACAGTTGTCGTTTACATGAGCGTAGATGATATTCCTGCGGGGGATTACTTGTATACCTTGAGTTTGATTATTTTGTTGTGGATACCCGTTTGTTTGGGCATGTTTAGATTAGAAGAGGCAAAGTACAGCAATTTTGTGACCCTATCCCATCTACAAAGTGCACATAGGGAAGTAGCCGCCCAAGCCCGCAAGCTCAAAATCAAAAATGAAGATTTGCAGCAATTTGCCTATGCTTCTTCCCATGATTTGCAAGAGCCACTGCGGTCGATTACCAATTTTGTACAGATTTTGGATAAGCAATTGGATCAACAGCTTGATGCCAAGCAAAGGGTATACATGAAGATCATTGTCGATTCAACCAAAAGAATGAAAGACCTGATTCACGCCATATTGGAATATTCCAGAATTGGAAATAACAAGCTGCTAGAAACTTTTGACTGCAATGAAGTACTTGCTGGGGTCTTGATTGATTTGAGTCGATCCATCGAAGAATCAGGCGGCAGCATTTACTACAAAAATTTGCCTACTATTACGGGCTACAAGGCAGAATTTGCCATCCTGATCCAAAACCTAATCAGCAATGCCTTAAAATTCAGACAAGCCAATCGACCACCCATTGTCACGATTTCTGTTGAGGAACATTCAGCGCATTTTCACTTTCAGATTTGCGATAATGGAATTGGAATTGAGCAGAAATACGCAGATAAGATATTTCATCTCTTTTCTCGACTTCACAGCAAAACAGCTTTTGAAGGTACGGGAATTGGTTTAACACACAGCAAAAAAATAGTCGAACTGCATCGTGGAAAGATTTGGGTAAGCTCCAATGGAGCAGAAGGAACTTGTTTTCACTTCTATATTTCTAAACGATTAAATACTACATTCCATGGAAAAGAAGCTGAACTGTATCATGCTAATTGATGATGACTTTGCCACCAATCTTTATCACGAGATCATCATCAAAGAGCTGGATTGCGTCGAGCACCTCATTATTTTGGATGGCGCAGAAAAAGCCCTGGAATACCTCAAGAGCCCCGCTTCAGCCGATCATCCCAAACCTGATCTCATCTTTTTAGACATCAATATGCCGCGAATGACGGGTTGGGATTTTCTATCAGAATACGAAAACCTGTCTGATAGCCAGCGGTCAGGCAATATCGTCGTCATGCTTTCCACCTCTTCTCATCCTGACGATTTGAGACGGGCAGAAGAAAATCCATTTGTCAAAGAATACCAAAGCAAACCCATAACTGATCAAATGCTGTTGGAATTGATCGAGCGCTATTACCAAACGATTGATATGCCCAATTGACGGCATTAGTTCATCTATTTTATAAAAAAGATAGGGAATCTTCCTTTTTAATCTTTATAGCTTTGTGATTGGTATTAGAACCAGTTTTACTGCCCCACTGGTACAAATGCTAACTGTTAAAAAAAGCTTCTCTCAAACGGATAGATTCACCTTGCTCGTTGATGTATTGAATCTGAAGTTAAGAGGCCGAAACATCTAAAATCCTATATAAGGCTTCATGACAATGTACAAACGATTATTGCTATTCGGGCTCTTCGCCCTGCTCAGTCAGTTGGCTTGGGCGCAAAAATTCACCATTAGTGGCTATATCGAGGATGCCTCCTCTGGCGAAAAACTGATTGCTGTCAATATCTTTGACACGAGAAGTAATGCTGGGACCATCACCAATACCTATGGTTTTTATAGTCTTACGCTGCCCAAAGATACCCTCCTTTTATCCTATTCTTATGTGGGTTATCAGACCCAGGTTTACAAGCTATTTCTCGATCGAGATACTACGATCAATATTAGTTTGGGTACAGATGTCCAACTGGAAACCGTAGAGGTGGTTGCTGAGGAATTGGAACGCATTGAAGACAATACGCAGATGAGTTCAGTGGATGTACCCGTTGAACAGATCAAACGCATTCCTGCGCTTTTGGGTGAAGTGGATGTGCTTAAGGCATTACAATTACTACCTGGGGTGCAATCTGGTGGGGAAGGGCAAAGTGGCTTGTACGTCCGTGGTGGTAGCCCTGATCAAAACCTCATTTTGCTAGATGGTGTACCTGTTTATAATGCTTCCCACCTTTTTGGCTTTTTCTCGGTCTTCAATGCGGATGCGATCAAGGATGTCAAGCTGACTAAAGGAGGTTTTCCCGCTCGATATGGGGGGCGTTTGTCTTCCGTCATAGAGATCAACATGAAAGAGGGCAATAGCAATGAGTGGCGAGGAGCTGGTACGGTGGGTGTGGTGGCCTCTAAGCTCACGGTGGAAGGGCCTATCGTCAAAGATAAGACATCGCTTATTCTTTCTGGTCGTCGAACCTACATTGACTTACTGGCGCGACCGGTCATCAAGGCGGGTTTTCGATCTAGTGGTACAGAGGGAGTCGCTGGTTTATTTTTTCATGATATCAATGCTAAGATCAACCACAAATTTTCGGAAAAGGATCGATTGTATTTTAGTGTATATACGGGGCGTGATGAATTTTACTTTCGAGAGCGCGATGTGGATGAAAATGACTCTTATTCCAATGAATTTGACTTGGGTTGGGGCAACCTGACCTCAGCACTTCGCTGGAACCACCTCTGGTCCAATAAGCTATTTAGCAATACGACCCTGACTTTTAGTCGCTATCAGTTTGATACAGGAGTAAGCGATAAGACACAGTATGAAAACAATGGTGAAACGCTGAAAGAGGAATTTTCTTTACAGTATTTGTCTGGTATTCGAGACTTTGCTGGAAAAATTGATTTTGACTATGTGCCCAATCCCAATCACTTCATCCGTTTTGGGGTGAGTGGGATACAGCATCGCTTTGATCCAGGAGAGTTCAACCTAGATGTCTTGGTACAAGATGAATTGGAAGAGGACTATACCTTGGATACCCTTTTGGGACAAAGCGCCATCGATGCTCAGGAATATGCACTCTATGTGGAGGACGATATGCGTATTGGCGATATCCTGAAGATCAATGCTGGTTTGCACTTTTCTGGTTTTAATGTCAAAGGAAAACACTACACTTCGCTTCAACCCAGATTGAGTATGCGCGTCCTGCTGCCTGGTGATGTGGCCCTAAAAGGCTCCTTTTCCACCATGCGCCAATACGTCCAATTGCTCACCAACGAGGGCGTGGGTTTACCTACTGATCTTTGGCTGCCCACTACCGCTCGTGTCAAACCGCAGGATGCCTGGCAAGCGGCCCTTGGCTTCGCCAAAACTTTTAGAAAGCAATACGAAATTAGTATAGAGGGCTACTATAAGGAAATGACCAATCTATTATCCTATAAAGAAGGCGCCAGTTTGTTTCAACTTGACGATTGGCAGGATCGCATTGTCCAGGGAGATGGTAAATCATATGGAGCGGAGTTTTTTCTTCAAAAGAAGAGGGGACGTTTGACAGGCTGGATTGGCTACACCCTGTCCTGGACAACCCGTCAGTTTGACGATATTAATTTTGGACGAACCTATCCCTTTAAATACGATCGTCGCCATGATTTTTCCATTGTGGCTTCTTATAAATTTAATGAGCGGATCAGTGCTTCTGCGACTTGGGTCTATGGAACGGGCAATGCCGTGACGCTGGCCAATTCGACTTATACGGGTTTGTACAGGGGGGCTGATTTTAACAATCCTTTGAATGCTTTTCACTCCCAATTTGAGGGAGAGTATTATGCGGATCGCAATAATTTCAGGATGCGCTCCTATCATCGACTGGATGTAGGGATTGACTTTACCAAAAAGTGGAGCCGTTTTCAGCGGACTTGGAACATTGGTGCCTATAATGCCTATAGCAATAATAATCCTTTCTTTTTGTACGTAGAGACGGATTTTGTCTACGACAATAGCGGCAATCTGTTAGAGACCAAAAGAAACCTCAAACAAGCCAGTTTATTTCCCTTTATTCCATCCATCAGCTATCGCTTTGAATTTTAAAACCAAGGCCATGAACACTAAAAATAAATATTTGCTCGCCATGAAGTCATCTTTCAAATATACTGCTAGCTTACTCTTACTCCTTTTTATAAGTGCTTGTTCAGATTTTTTTAGTACCACTTTGGAAATTGATCCACCAGAACATGAAACGGCATTGGTCGTACATGCTTATTTTAGTGATACTGATACGACTCTGGCGGTAGCCCTCACCAAGAGCTTTGGACTATTGGAAACCCAAAGCGATGATCAGTTTATTCGAAATGCTCAAATCGAGTTTCAATTGGAAAATGAATCGCCAATTAGCTTTGATACCATACCACAGCAGCCAGTAGGTAATTTTGCTCGCTTTAATTATATGGCCCAAACTGCGGATAGTATTGGTGGTAATAATCAAACCTTTACGCTTAAAGCAGCTCATCCCGATTTTCCCAGCGTGACGGCTACACAGGTCATGCCAAAGGCCGTTCCGATCAGATCAATTGAGCTGAAGGAAAATGCGGGGATTGACGACTTTGGCGAACGCGTAGATGGCGTAGAAATTACGTTTGATGATCCTGAAGGAGAGGATAACTATTATGAATTTGCCTTGTATGCGCTGGAGGAATTTAACGGTGATTTTTACATCAACTCCTTTTTTACCTACAGCAATGATTTCAATGTAGAAGAGAGCCTGGACTTTGATTTTCACTTGCTTAATGACGGCACTTTTAATGGAAAGGAATACAAATTTACCTTGCTATTCGAAAACTACAGAGAGCCTTCAGATGAACTGACCCTCTTTGTCGTTTGGCGTTGTTTGACCAAAGAGCTGTATCAATATTCTAAATCGGTTAGAGACTTTCGTAGTTCAGCGGACTTGGGGCTCTTTACCGAGCCAGTTACCATTTTTAGCAATATCGAAAATGGCTTGGGGATATTTGGCTTGCGGACTGAACGCTATATCGAAGTGGAGCGCTAAACCCGATCTAGCGCTTCATGAGGCGGAGGAGGATAGCTAATTTGGATAGGGTCTCCTGCTTTTACTGGCCCACTTTCCAGAACAATAGCCATAATGCCTGCTTTACGGATGAGCCGCCCTTTTTCATCGCGATCCAATACGGCTTTCATCAGCCCATTTTGTAGACCATCCAATTGGGCGCAAGGATTGCGAAGCCCTGTTACTTCAATGAGGGCCTTTTCTCCCAAGCGCATTTGGGTGCCACGTGGTAAATCCAGCAGGGCAATACCTCTGGTCGTTATATTTTCCCCCATATAACCTGGAACAATATCAAAGCCTTGTTGTCGCAGCTCATCGTGCAATTCTTCATGGATCAAATGCACTTGGCGCAGATTGAGCTTTGTTGGGTCTTTGGCGACTCTTGAACGATGCTTGACGGTCTTCCCCAAGTGGGCATCTCCTTCCACCCCTAATCCTTTGAGCAATTGGATTTGAGCCTGTGTAGCCTTGCTCATGGTATGCTGGCCACTTTTACAAACGGCGATCACGCTTCCTGACATCATTTATATTTTTTTAATTTGTCCTCGCTGCATCAGTGTCTCCGTCATCAAAATGGCACTCATGGCCAGTGCGTCAGTTATCTCCCCTCTTATGACCATGTTGACTGCTTCAGAAAAGGGGACCTTTTTTACGATCAAATCTTCTGTATCTTCTGGTGCTGATTCGCCAAAGTGCAGACCTTGCGCCACATAGGCTAGGCCCTGTTCATCAGTGACAGAATTGGAGGTGTGTAAGTCCATGATTTTAGTCCAATGATTGGCTTGGATACCCGTTTCTTCCAACAATTCGCGTTGGGCGGATGCCAGTGTATCAATGCCATGTGGACCACCGCCTTCTGGTATTTCCCAGCTGTAAGCATTGAGGGTATAGCGGTACTGTCCCACCAGCCAGGTATTCCATTCCTCATCCAAAGGTACAATACCAATAGCGATATTTTTAAAATGAACTACGCCGTAAATGCCTGCTCCACCTGCGGGATTGAGGACTTCGCGATGGGTCAGACTGATCCAGGGATTATCGTATACGGTCTTGACTTTTAAAGTCTGCCAGGGATTTTTCATAATTGTTTTTTAAGTATAGCCACGCAATTTATAAGCTACATATCCTACCCATTCTTTGATAAGCAATTCCCAGCGGTAAAAATTATACCCATTGGGAAAGAGGATGGATCGGGGAATAAAGCGAATACTTTCACTCATATAGTCGACGGCCAAAGGCGTAAAAGAGATATTTTGTTTTTTGAAACAGGCGATTGAGCGCGGCATATGCCAGGCCGAGGTAATCAGCAAATTGCGACTATTAGCGGCTTGCTGCTTGAGGAGGCGAGCGGTGAATAAAGCATTTTCATAGGTATTTCGCGACTGATTTTCTAGGATCAAGTCTTCGCGAGGAATGCCCATACGCAGTAGATAATCAAGTACTGCTCCTGCCTCTCCTGGTACGGATTCCAAGAGTGAGCCCGAGCCGCCAGTCAGCAAAATCTTTTTGATCTTTCCCTGGAAATAGAGATCGACGGCCTGAGTGAAACGATTGCCTCGCTCATTGAGCGCATAGCGACCATCTTTGGGCAATAGGTGAAAATTGGAATAGCCGCCAAGTAGGATGCCTATATCATAGGGTTCTTTGATTTCATCAAACTGCAAGGTCTCTGGTTCCCACCAGCGCACAATGAGGTTAAAACAAAAGTGATTGCCCAGAAATAGGAAAAGGACCAGGGCAGCTGTCCAACTGTACTGCTTTCGCTTTGCTTTTTTAGTAAATAGGCCATAGATCATCAAGCCCAGTATCCAATTGAGGGGTTGGATGAGGAAGAGCAGCACCTTGGAAATGATGTAAAACATGCGCTAAGACCAGGGCGTATTATTGAGTAAATTGTGAAGGAATAAACTGAATAGGGAAGGCTTGAGCGCTATGGCAAACACAAAGCCAAAAACCGCCCCATAAAAGTGGGCCGAATGATCAATTCGATCATTGCTATTTTTGCTGGCCCAGGAGGAATAAGCCAAATAAGCCAAACCAGCGATAATGCTTGGAATGCCAATAAGACCATACAAATAAATAGGCTGCCAGGGGCTAAAAATGATGTAGACAAACAAAATAGCAGAAACGGCTCCCGATGCGCCCACGGAGGAAAAATAGCTGTTGTTGCGATGCTTCAGTAGAGTGGGAATATC
>JBCBDH010000101.1:0-13040 GCA_038529855.1 Bacteroidota bacterium
TATCCTGCGCTATTCTATACAAAAAGGTATTGTAGTCGATCAAGGTAGCAAGGCTATCTGTTGATTGGTTAAGCACATAGCCCTGTATTCTTTTTCCCAGTGCATTTGCCCGCTCAATCATGGATTGATTTGTACCGCAAGCGAGTAAGCTGAGTAGAAGGAGTAGATAGGTGTACTTCATATGATTACTAACTCTTTTTTAACAGAAAATGATTCTACACGGGCTCTCCCGCAATTGTCAGAGTGAGCCAATTCACTCCGACAAGGCAAGCCGCGCGGAGTGAATGGGTCCTATATTTTTCTCTCCTTCTTTAATCATAAATTCCATTGGCCCAGGCTATCGTTGGCCCTATCCATTCTTCTAAAGCTTTAAACAAAAAGCCATGTCCCATTTCGGTTTGAAGTTCGATTTCTTGGAAGTGCTGAATAGTACAAGTTGATCGCCTCTTTCTTTCAATGGCAGAGCTGCCAAAAGTATCGCTTCGCTCATAAATATTCAGAATATTTCCACAAAAATTGATCTCAGGAATGGCTTCTAAGTCACTTATCCTAAAACTACCAATGAATACAAAATTCAAGGCTTCATTTTGTGCCAGGGTAGAAACATATTGGGCGATATAGCCTCCCTTTGATGTCCCCACTACGCTGATCTGATTTGGAGGAATACCCTGTTCTAATAAGCTGTCAATTTGCTCGACTACGCTCGCTGCATAAGCCCTCGCATTCACATTCCCTCGCCTTTGTTCACTGATGACCTTAAATCCACTAGCTTTAAATGCCTGAATGATTTCCGCATACTCCACGCGGCCATACACGGGGTGGGCTTCTTCCAAATGGTGTTCTTCCAAAAATCGGTTGTGTAAAAAAAAGATAAACTTATCTTCTGCTGGCGTGTCGCAGCTGATTAAAAGGAAGTAGAATGGAAATAAACCTAGAAGCTTAATTGGCATAGGACTTAGATATTGATAGCATATACTCAAAATAAAATGCTTTAGATTTAGCCCAAAGCCATTTGGAGCGCTATGGCTTTAGAAACAGAAAGCCCGCAATGCACTTATCAATACACACTGCGGGCCTTATGATCAAAGGGCTTTGGTTCGAAACCCTAATTGTCTTATAAAATGGTCTTCTTACATCGCTTCAAAAGCCTGGCTTAGATCCGCTTTCAAATCGTCGATGTGTTCGATACCAATACAAAGTCTGATCAAATCCTGGGTGACACCCGCCTTTGCCTGCTCCTCTTCCGTTAGCTGACGGTGGGTGGTACTAGCTGGGTGGCAAGCCAATGATTTGGCATCTCCAATATTCACCAAGCGCTTAAATAGGCCAAGTGCATCGTAGAACTTCACGGCATTTTCGTATCCGCCTTTAATGCCAAAAGTAAGCAAAGAAGATGGCTTACCATTGCAATACTTTTGAGCCAAATCGTGGTACTTACTGCTGCTCAAACCACCATACTGTACCCATTCTACATTTTCGTTGCTTTCCAGGAATTCAGCTACGGCCAGTGCATTTTCACAATGTCTTTCCATGCGAAGGGGCAGTGTTTCCAAGCCTTGAAGGATCTGGAAGGCAGATATGGCAGGTAGGCAAGAGCCTGTGTTTCGCAGGGCTACCGTCCGTGCCCGAGCAATATAGGCAGCAGCTCCCATCGCCTCTGTGTAGACGACACCATGATAACTTGGTTCTGGCTCAGAAAACTGTGGGAAACGTTCTGCATGCTTGGCCCAGTCAAATTTGCCACTGTCGATAATGACGCCACCAATGGTGGTTCCATGTCCACCTACATATTTAGTCAAGGAATGGATCACGATATCCACACCATAATCAATAGGTCTGATCAAGGCTGGGGTAGCTACGGTGTTATCACAAACTACGGGAACGCCCTTTGCATGGGCGGCCTTAGCGATGGCTTCCAGGTCGCAGATATTTCCAGCTGGATTTCCGATGCTCTCACAGTAAATACCTTTGGTTTTATCATCTACGAGAGCCGCTAGGTCTTCTGCGCTATCGCTTTTGGCAAAACGCACCTCTATGCCCAGTTGGGGGAGCATATGTGCAAAAAGAGTGTAGGTTCCACCATATAATTGTGGGGTAGAAACGATATTGTCACCCGCAGAGGCCAAATTGAGAATGGCATAATTAACAGCGGCACTTCCTGCACTTACGGCCAATCCTGCTATACCACCCTCTAGAGCAGCCATTCTTTGCTCCAAAACATCTACCGTTGGGTTCATAATTCGGCTGTAGATATTGCCAGGTACGGCTAGATTGAACAAATCCGCTCCGTGTTGTGCATTATCAAATTCATAAGCGACCGTTTGATAGATGGGGACGGCTATTGATTTGGTTGTAGGCTCAGTTGTGTATCCAGCGTGGATAGCCAGTGTTTCTTTTTTCATGTTGCAATTTTTTAATTGATCTCAAAAAAAACCGTCACAAACGGCGGTCATTGGTATTAGGCAAGTCTACTAGCTTAAATGATGTTTTACTTAGTGTAAACTTATTGTAAATCAACTTTTAATATATACAGTTGTGATTAACAACATAGTACAAATGCCAAAATATCGGCAAAGATACTCATTGGGAACTCAGTGATCCAAATTATTTGAGAATTTTACAGATGAGGTGTAAGGAAGGGAACAATCAGTATCATTTTACCACAAATTAATCTTTGATCTTATCGCTCTTCTAATGTGCTCGTGTTCTATCAAAAAGGCATCGTGACCATAGATGGATTTAATCTCAAAGTAATCGGCATTGGGGATATGCTTGGCCAGAAACTGCTGCTCCTCAACAGGAATTAAGAGGTCTGACTCAAAACCAATCACGGCTGTATTGGCACTGATTTTTGCCAATGCTTCTTCGATACTATTTCTGGCCCTTCCCATATTATGGGTATCCAGGGCATTCAGAAGGGTGTAGTAGCAGGGGGCACTAAAGCGATTGATAAATTTCTCTCCTTGATAGTTGATGTAACTGCTGGATCTAAAATCAGTGATCACATTGGAGTCAATCTCGCTTTGCCGTATATTAAAGGACTTTTGGGTTCGATAATAAGGCAAAGCGGTTGCTCGACAGGCTTTTAGGGCTTTAATACCCGCATCCTCAGTTTTATTGGATAAGGTTTCGTCTGCTCTCAGGACCAAGCGCTGCGCTTCGTGGATGGCGATGGCCCAAGGGGATTCTCTCGCAGAACAGCATAACAAGGCCAGGTTTTCGACCTTGTCATCAAGGGAATAGGCCATTTCCTGGGCGATATTTCCTCCACAAGATCCGCCAATGAGCAACTTTATTTTCTCTATTCCAAAGTGTTGGAGAAATGCCAGATGTAGTTTGGCGGTATCTCTAATCGTAAAAAAAGGAAAATCCAGGCCATAGGGTTCTTTAGTCGCTGGATTGATTTGTATGGCAGAACTTGTACCATAGGGGGAGCCCAGATTATTGGCACAAACGATAAAATACTTATCCCAATCAAAAATATCTCCTTTGCCAAATAGCCCATGCCACCAATCGTCAGCATCCGAATTGGCGGTGAGTGCATGGCAAATAAAAATGACATTGTCCTTGGTTTTATTCAGCTCTCCATAGGTGTTATAGGCAATGGTTGGTTGTTCAAGGACACCGCCTTGTTCCATAACAAAGGCTTGTTCTAGATGGAGATAAGAATAGGTATAGCTTGCTCTACTCAATGGATTGAAATGATGATTTTGGTAAAGTTAATGATCCTTTTACAGGATTCTCAGATGATTTAGATACAAAAAATTACCACAACTAAAAAATATTCTGCAATGATGTCAATACGAAAAGGGGAATGAGCTCCATCTGAAATTAGATTTATTGAATCCTATTCAAAATACCGCTGTACCCGCTGATTATATGTGGTCTTTGTTAAAGTAGCCAGTGAATGGGCAACTAATAGGGAAGCGGGTGAATTGGTATTGGCCTAGTCCAGCAATAATTGTTCGGCCAATACCCCAGCAATGATTTGATGCCCTTGCTCATTCCAGTGAAATCCGTCAATGGTATAGACTTCCCGACCAGCTGTATCCATAGCCATCTTTGGAAAAGCGATAAAATCAATATCGTTTTGGGCACAGATAGAGGCAATATCGCCTTGCTGAGGTTCATAGGCATCAGCATTAAAAAGTACCAATTGCCGATTGGGACCAATTGCTTGTTTGATCTTTTGTAGGATCAGTTCAGTTTTTTCAAGGGCCTTTTGATAGGGCAAAAATTGGGAGCCTAGTTTGGCAATTTTTGCCTCACTGCTGTTGGCCTCATAGAACCGCCATCCCGCCGCTTTAGATCGCCTTCAAAATGATAAGGTGCTTTGGGGCGCCAGCCCAATTGCTCATCCATTACAGCCGTATCATATGGAGGGGATTTGGCTGAGAGCGCAGGGAATAGGAAAAAAATAAGCTCTCCTAGCAAGATGGTGATGATGAATAGATAGCCAATGTAAATGAATCGCCTAATAGCCCTGTTTTTTGTTATGTTGTATTTGTATATTCTAATATAAGTAGAATCTAAGATTTTTTGATTCTGGAAAGCGTTTCTGGTGTCATACGTAAATAGGCGGCGATGTACTTATTAGGAACCTCTTGAAAAAGCTGTGGGCTACGCTGAAGCACCCTGTGGTAGCGAACTACGGGAGAGCTGGTGAGGATATCCTGTTCGCGCTCCATTTGTTGAAGGATAAGATTTTCCAATAGCTTTTCCCACAATTGGCGATAGTGATCGGAACTTTGGCGAAGCGCTACGAGGGTATGCTTTGGGATAACTTTTAGTCGGGTCTTTCGAAGGGCTTGGATGTAGAGATTGGAAGACTTTTCGTGGATAAAGGAGTCGAGGGCAGCGATAAAATTATGGGTATACCCAAATCGAATGGTGTGTTCTTCAAATTCGTCAATCATAAAAATCCGCAGGCTACCATCAACGACAAAGTAGAAATTAGTATCAACGGTGCCCTGGATTTTTAGGAAATCGTTTCGATTCAATTCGATCTCTTTGGTCCATAGCTGATGCTCGTGGATAGCTTCGACTAATTGCTGGATTGGGGACATGTCCTTGTATTTGACTTGATCTACTAGTTATGATTTTTTTAAGCGCGTGTTGGGACTTTGGTCTTTTGGTCGAAAATAGTCATTTTTTTGATTAGAAGAGGCGTAGGTTTGGGTTCGTAGCCTGAGCGACGAAACCCATGCTCTAGGTCTTCCAAACGGGGTTCTCCTCTAAAAAATGGATATTGGATAAGATATGAAAAGGACAATCATCAAAATAGGCATTCTAGGACTGGTTATACTTAGCTGTTCGAAGTGCAGCGATTCATTTGTAGCGCCATCTTTGAGACTGGAAAGAATCAGTTGTTTTAAATCTCCAAAAGGCTCAATGGATCAAGCATTCCAATATCAATTGACTTACTTTTTTGATGGTGGACAGCCCTACCGATCATTGGAATTGGATTCTTTGGGGAATATACTTAAGGATCGTATTTATCTGTATGATGAGCAGGGAAAGCAAATCGATACACCCTATTTGGAATTGGAGGCAAGGACGATGGAAGGCCATTGGGTAAACGACTCTCTAGCCCCCAATGGAGATTGGTTGGTGAGAAGAAAAATTGTTCAGGATACCCTAAGTGAATGGCAGATCAGAGAATTTTACTACGATGATGATGCATTCCAAAATGAGGTGTTTTATCCAGCTATTCTTTCGACTAAGAAATTTTCAGAAAATGTATTCAGCTTTGCGCAAGAGGAGCGCCTTTTATTTCAGACCAAGACCTTGGATTGGGAAAACCAATTTGGCTACCTCTCTGTCAAGAAAGATGGCCTATATACCGAACCCAAACTCATTGAAGCACTAGATACCTTCTATAACGGAGCCATCAATCCCTCTGGCGACCAGATCATTTATACGCTCAGAAAAAAGGATGGCGAGCGCCTATTTCTATTAAAAAAGCAGGAGGACGGATGGACAGAGAAAATAGAAATATTAAGCACCCCAGAGCTACAAGGAGGCTATTTTTATTGGCTCACAGACACTGAGCTGTTTTTCTACACACCAAAAAATAATGGAGATTTAATTCAGGGGAAATTAGTCAGTGATCGCTTAGTGATTACAGATGAGCTAGCAGCGTTAAATACGAGTAAAGGGACAGAGTTTAGTCCATTTGTTGATCGGGATAGGCAGTTCATTATTTTTGCCAGATACCTCGAAGGAGAGGAATCACAGCAAGGATTTTTTATAAGCTTCTATCTTCGTGCGCGAGGTCCATCAAAATGGTCCAGACCCCAAAAAATCAATGCCCTTCCCTATGGTTGGAATCCATACATTACCAAGGATGGGCGGCGGTTTTTGTATACGGATGGGGAAAACATCCAGTGTGTTCCCATGAAGGATTTAAAGCTTGATCAAATGAAGCCCAATTGATAAAACCACTTTTGTAAGCCCCAATTTATTCAGCTGATGTAGAAATATGGCTATGAATCTCCTGAAACAAGCGTCCCCAGGATTTAGGCCCCTTTTTTTTCTTCCCCATTCTCACCATAATCGTATTCGTTTTGGGAAAAACATAGAGGTATTGCCCCAAATGCCCCCAACCTGCGATGATGTCTGGACTTGGTGGCTTACTGCTATAAATCCACCAGAAGTTTTTGTAATAAATCTCATCACCATAATCTGCTAGCTTTAGCGATTCATCAATTTTAAAACAGTCTTCCATCCAGGCTTTGGACAGGATTTGCTCTTCCCCCCAGCGCCCTTTTTGGAGAATCAAACGACCAAATTTGGCAAAGTCGATGGCGCGTAGATTGAGCCCGCTTTCCATTTTGGTCATCTTTGACTCCTCGCTGTCCAAGCTCCAGGAGCCCGAATACTCCATACCCAATTTATTCCAGATGTGCTCTTCAAAATAAGCGGCCGCTTGCTGACTGGATGTTGCTTCGATAAGCATACCAGCAATGATGGTATTGTAAGGATTGTACTTAAATTTTGCACCTGGTTTTGAGCGGATGGGCATGGCTTCAATATGCTTTCGCAGATTGGGGTGATAATAGGCTTTAGGCTTGTCGCCCCAAATCAAATCGGTATCCTTAAACTGAATACCGCTGCGCATATCTAAAAGATTAGCAATGGTTACTTCTTCATATCTTTTGTCTGTTTGGCTTAATTGGGGGAGATAAGTGGTCAATTGATCGGTTCTGGATTTAATCAGCCCATCGTCAATAGCCTTTCCTATCATAAAGGAGGTGATGGACTTGGCCACAGAGAAAGAGGTATTCATTGAATGGCGGTGGTAGTCATTTAGATAGCGTTCGTAAAGAATCGTATCGTTTCGAATCACCAAAAAAGCCGTGGTTTGGCCATCTTCCAAAAGGTCCAGCAGCCTTTTATTCTTTTTATCATTTTTGGGTACTTGAAGATCATCCAGACCATCCATTTCTGCTTTTTCAAAATAGAAAGGCGTAGCAGATGCCTGATAGGGATAATTGGGAAAACGGGTGAAGTCATCAATCTCAGAGGCATTCCACAGTAGCCATCTACCAGCATAGGTATTGGTTGAACAGGCGTTCAGGATTAGTGCTAAGGCGATTAGGATTGAGCTAAATACAAGTTTTTGTCTGGTCATCATATTACTTGAAATAATTCTCTGTCTCTTTTTACCTTACTCTGTCGCAGTGATTTTCTGTAAAGTCTTTTTCAACAAGTCATTAAATACCATGGGCTTTTCGATCATTGGATAGTGGCCAGTGGAGTCAATGTCGATGATTTCATATTGAACGCCAGTCGCGTCTAGCCCTTCCTTATAGCTTGGCGTAGCACTGCTGTTGATGAGGTAAAGCGGCTGTTGGACTTGGGAAAGTCTTTGGGGCTCAACAGCGGCATAGTCGAATAAGCCCTTTAGGCTGGCAAAGGCCGTTTGAGGATCAGCGGTCCTGAAATCTTCGATGACACGCGCTTTGGCCAGGCTGTCAGTGCTGGGATGAAATAAATTGCCTTCCGCATAAGCGGGAGCGACTTCCGCAAAATTTTCTTCAAGTAGCCGTAGAAATTCTGCCATCTCTGCTTCTACATTCTCGCCATAATCCATCCCTACATCTTTGAAATTATCCACGCCAATCAAGGCAATGACTTTGTCATTATCAAGCGCTGCTTCCAAAATGACATTGCCTCCCATAGAATGACCTACTAAAATGACTTTATCGAGTTGGAGCTGGTTGATAAGTGCTTTGATATCAGCTCCGTAGGCTTCCATGGTCCAATCGCTTCTATTTTTTCCAGAAGTACCAAACCCTGGTAAGTCAAGCGTCACTACCCGATAATCTGATCGCAAAGTTTCCATTTGATCGGCCCAATAGCTTTGGTCGATGCACCAGCCGTGGACGAAGAGCACAGTGTAAGGCCCCTGCCCATCGCTTTTGTAATTGATGAGTACGCCCTCATTTTCAATGCGGATGTCTTTGGTGGTAGTGGAAGTTTTGGGGGGCTCATTACTCGATGGCTCCTGACTATTCGAACAAGCCAGGTAACAACTCATACCAATAAGTAAAACCCAGGGTAGCGTAGAATATTTCATGGTTTGGAGGATTGTAAAAGAAAGTTAAAAAAATCAGGCAACCATTGCAAGAGACCTGGATATATAAAGAAGGCTACTCGCTGAAAGTGGGCAATAATTCGTACCTATTGACGAGACGCATTACCAGCGATCGCGGGCACTGGGCTTCACTACACACATTAGTGATGAACTCACACAAGTGAATAAATTGAGGTCGACTGGGATACTTCGAGGATATGCCCCCAAAAGGGAGTTTATCTAACTACAATCTCATCGACAAAAATCCAGCTTTTTCCATCGTGCTGATGGCCAATGTGCCATTCGGGTAGATCACCAAGTTTCTTCGCTACGATTTTGATGTATTGATAATCCGATTGTACATCAAAGGAAACCGTTTTGATTTTCGACCCTTCGTCAGCTTGGCTAGCGTCAAAGGGATAGCTTTGAAGGGTTTGAAAAGACTGTCCATCTTTTGAAGCGAGACAGGCTACTTCTGTAGGGGAAAAAATCCAGCTTTTTTGATCTTGCAAGAAGTTGACTTCTACGCTTTGGATTTTTTTGGTCTTTCCCAAATTCACGGTAGCTTCTACATCTGTATCCCAATAGCCTTGCCAGGTGCCCGTCCTAAAATCCAGGGTTCCGCGAATGCCATCTATCAAAGCCTGATCGCCGCCAGCATTGTACTGATTGGCATATGCGGTGGCTAAGGCCAGACTGATATTTGGATCGATTTTGTACAATTCCGTGCTAATGGTCGCGCTTTTTACCCCTGCCTTTTCTGTATAGCTGCTCAGTCGCAGCGGCTCCACAATCGCCAAGGGCTTTTCATAGGGCATGAAATCCCTATCATCAATGCGATAAAAAATACTCGCTTCTGGATCAACACAGCTTAGATGAATAGTCGTTGAATTTTTGAAAGCGATATCGCCTTGTTCGATATAGGGCGCAGGCGTGATGAGGTATTGATCAATAGCCGTCATGGGGATATGCTGGTCGTCAGTCCCCCAAGTGGAAGGGCTGGAGCCCATGGTCAGTTCAAGCTGGCCGCCTTTGGCGATGTCTTCATGTTTTAGATAGCTATAAGGATAGCTTTGGCCATTTAGACGAGCGGATTGGATATAAAAATTGTTGGGTGACCAGTTTTGGGCAAGGATGTCAAAGCGTTTCCCATTTTCGAGTTGGATGCTTGCTTCCTCAAATAAGGGCGTTCCAATGATGTATTGATTATTGCCAGGCGCAACTGGGTAAAAGCCCAAACTGCTCAGAATATACCAAGCACTCATCTGCCCACAATCTTCATTTCCAGAAATCCCATCTGGGGTATTGGTATACAAGGTGGTGAGAATTTCATGGACGCGCTGCTGGGTTTTGTGAGGCTGATTGATGAAATTATAGAGATAGGCAATGTGATGACTGGGCTCATTGCCATGTGCATACTGTCCAATTAAGCCAGTGATGTCTTTTTGATCTCTACCAGACGTGGTGGTCTTGGCCGTAAACAACTCATCCATCTGCTTTTCCAATGCCTCTTTCCCTCCCATCAATTCGATAAAACCCTTGACATCTTGCGGTACATAAAAGCTGTATTGCCAGGCATTGGCTTCCGTATAATTAAAATTAACTTCATAGGGATCAAAAGGGGCAAACCAGGTATTGCGAAAGCGGCCCCGCATAAATTTGGATTGTGGGTCAAAGACATTTTTGTAATGCTGCGCTCTTTGTAGATAGTTTTTATAATCGTCTTCCTTACCCAGGCTTTTGGCCATTAAGGCAATCGTCCAATCGTCATAGGCATATTCCAAAGTTTTGGAAACAGATTCTGCTTCTTCCTCTACGGGAATATAGCCCAGTGTTTTGTAGGACTTTAATCCCAGTTGATCCCTGGTCGCGGAATGCTTCATCGCCTCAAAAGCTTTCTGGCTATCGTAATCTCGAATGCCTTTTTGATAAGCATCTGCAATGACTGGAACGGCATGGTAACCAATCATACAGTGGGTATAATTACCCGCCAGGTCCCAAATGGGCATGATGCCTCCTTCCTCGTATTTGGCGATAAAGGTGTTGATAAAGTCATTGGTTCGTTTTTGATCAATGATGGTGAACAAAGGATGGGCGGCCCGATGGGTATCCCAAAGAGAGAAAACCGTGTAATAATCAAAATCCTTTGTTTGGTGGATGGCTAGGTCCATACCGCGATATCGACCATCAACATCTTGATAGATATTGGGCGCTAGCATACTGTGATACATCGCGCTGTAAAAATTGACTTTGTGATCGCGGTTATTGGATTTGATGGCTATTTTTTGCAATTCCTTTTCCCATGCTTGCTGAGCCTCTTTTTTGACTTCTTCAAAATTTTTATTGCCAACTTCTGCTTCCAGGTTTTGCTGGGCCCCTTCAATATCTACTGCGGAAATCCCTACTTTGATATAGACGGGTTCATTATTGGGATTCTCTATGGGAAGTGCGGCGATTTTTCCATCTTCCGAGCGGAGAATTTGCGTCTCGATAATAGGATGAGAAAAAGTCATATAGAAAAAGACATATTGCTTTTCCGCCCAGGCTTTGGAATGGCGATAGCCACTGATGGTTTTATCTGAAAGGATATTGATGCGGTGATCCAATAACTCATCTCGATGATCGAGGTCTAGAATGACAAATTGCTGATCAGCAGATGGGAATTGATATTGATGAATACCCGACCGTTCACTCACTGTCAGTTCGACCTTAATATCTGTACTGTCCAGCCAGACCTGATAATAGCTAGGTGCTGCGCTTTCGTTTTCATGCGAAAATCGCGTGCGATAGCCCTCCTTGCCATCAGCTCCATTATTTAAAAGTGCTGCAGTTGTTGGCATCAATAGCACATCGCCATAGTCCGAAACGCCAGTCCCACTCAAATGCGTGTGAGAAAAGCCATAGATATAGCGATCGCTATAATGATAGCCCGAGCAACCATCCCAACCTGTCAGGCGGGTATCTGGGCTGAGCTGCATCATCCCAAAGGGTCTGCTAGCCCCAGGATAGGTATGTCCATGCCCACCAGTTCCAATAAAGGTATTGACATAATTGGTGAGGGCTTGATCTGAGGCTGCAGGGGGAGATGGTCTTTCATTGCAAGAAAGTAGTGTAAGACCAAAGGCAATGAAAAGACAGAGAGCGAATGGCTTGTTCATGTATGTTGGTTCTGTATGATTTGGTATAGTGGCAGACCTACAGGCATAAACAATCTGCCAAGCTGCCAGAAGCAATATGGCTACAATATAAGTCCCTTGATGGATAGATCGCTTTTACTTAGCCCAATTTCTTGATCAGTTGCAATTGTTGATCAGAGTAGCCATAGTACTTGAGGTCGGTTTCGATCAGGGTCGACTTATCAATGATGCCTTTGTAGTGAGAGAAACACTCAAAACTAAACTGACCGTGATAACGCCCCATTCCACTATTGCCAACACCGCCAAAAGGCAGGTTATTATTACTGATTTGCATCACTGCCTCATTGATACCACCACTACCAAAGGGAAGCTCATTGAGAAAGCGCTGTTTGGCTTGGCGATCATTGGAGAAGAGATAGGCAGACAAGGGTTTTTCATAATTGCTAATGATCTCGAAAGCCTCGTCCAGGGTTTCAAAATCCAGAACAGGAAGGATAGGACCAAAGATTTCGCCTTCCATCACAGCATCGTCCATTGTTACATTATGGAGAATGGTCGGTTCGATAAAGCGTTTTTCTCTAGAGGACTTACCGCCGTGGTAGACCTTTTCTGGATCAATTAAGGCAACTACTCGATCAAAGTTCCGCTCATTGATGATTTGGATGAAGTTGTGGTTTTCGAGAGAATAGTTGTGTTTTTTGATTTCTTCTTTGGCGAGTTCCAAGAAGCGATCCTTGATCTTTTTGTGAACCAATACATAATCAGGTGCAATACAAAGCTGACCAGAATTGAGAAATTTAGCCCAGATCATCCGCTTTACACAAACCTTTAGTGAGCAGTCTTTGGTAAAGATCGCTGGATTTTTCCCGCCCAATTCCAAGGTGACATTGGTCAGGTGAGGCGCTGCTGCCTGGTTGATGATCCTACCTACTTTGGGGCTACCCGTAAAGAAGATTTTGTCATAGCGTTGATTGAGTAGAGCGGTCGTTTCTGGAATCCCTCCTTCCACTACTTGGAGGTAATTAGGATCAAAGTTTTCATTGATTATCTTGGCCATAATACGGCTTGTTTCCGCAGGTAATTCGCTCGGTTTGACGATCGTTGTATTTCCAGCCATGATGGAGCCAATGGTCGGAATAAAGGTGAGATTATAGGGGAAGTTCCAGGCTCCAATGACCAGGGATACACCAAGCGGTTCTGGTACGATATAGCTTTTCGCAGGGAAGTTGAGCAGATTAGTGCCTACCTTTTTGGGAAGTCAATGTACGAAACCCAACTGACTGAGCTTATCCCCACTCATCACGAATTGGATGCAGCCATCAAAA
>JBCBDH010000102.1:0-12945 GCA_038529855.1 Bacteroidota bacterium
TGGGAGCGATCTTTGAAAGGGCGGAGTACTTATCCCAAAATCGTCAGGACCAGCATTACAGATATGCCAACGGATGATCTTCCCGTAGAGGGGTGCGAACAATACGTCACCTCTGTGATTAACTACGACGGAGAGCTGAGCGATGTTTTTATTAAATGGTCGATAGATGATTTGAGCTTTGACCAATACCTGGATATGGATCAGGTCGCAGGAGATACTTTTGCCACAGATTGCCCTTTACCAGATTTTAGCGCAGGGAGTAAAGTTTATTTTAAGGTATATGCGGTAGGAGATGATAATGATACTACGCTCACTTACAAATACATGTATGAAATTCGACCTCTTGCTTATTGTGCAGCAAGCGGAGACAATAGTTCTGCTGTAGGAATCAATGAAGTATCTTTTGCAGATATCAGCAAAAACAGTACAAAAACAGGGTCTTATACCAACTACACAGATAGCGATACGGCCTACGTCTACCAAAGCTCATTTTATAACCTACATATGCAGGTCTCCTCAGCAGATGCCAATTCGACGACCTATGCCATGGCTTGGATTGATTGGAATAGAGATGGCGATTTTGATGATCTAGGAGAGGCTTATCCCATGGGCGTCGCCACAGGCGCCGTAGACCAACCCACTGATATTACACCCATTGAAATCTTTATTCCCACTGATGCACACTTGGGAAAGACAGTGATGAGAGTGGCGGCAAAAGACGGAAGTGCACCCACTACTTGTGAGACCAATTACGATGGGGAGGTAGAAGAATACAGCCTCTTTATTAAGCCACAGATGCAGCTTGATTACGAATTGAGCCACAGCACGATTTGCGTCAATACGCCTTTACAGTTTGATTACAAAGGCACCAAACTGGATTCTCTCCATTGGTCTATTTGGAAAGAGGAAGGGGGCCAAACCACCAGCTACACGGCTAAAGAATGGGAAGGTTCTGTAAGCATTGACGAGGCAGGTATTTATAGTCTGGCATTAATTGGATATGAAGGCGGTACAGTCAATTCGCTTATAGATTCGAATGCCATCGAAGTCATAGGACCCGATAATCGCATCGCCTTAATTGATTCCAGGACACTTACTGCTCGGGAGACCAATGCCACTTATAAATGGTACAATTGCGACACCCAACAAATCATTCCAGGGGAGACGAGTCAAATCTTTACCCCTAGTGCCTCAGGTCATTATGCGGTCATTCTCTCAACAAGTCATGGCTGTGTGGATACTTCCACTTGTTACAACTACGCGACTTCAAGAACCCAAAACTACACCAAGTCAGCAGAGCAGTCCATGTACAGCTTCGCCCAATTGTTTCCCAACCCCAACAAAGGCAGCTTTTTCCTACAGCTTGACCGCTTGCAGAAAGCCCTACACGTGGTGGTTTACGATATCAGCGGACGAAACGTCTTTGAATCAAATTACCAAGATCAAAAACAAATCGAAATCAACTTGGAGGTTCCTCCAGGTCTGTACTACGTCGCCCTTGCCAATGATCAAGGACAAGAAATGACTATTACAATAGACGTCGAGTAAGCTCCACTTAAAGGAGCGCTCAAAGACATTGTTTATGATTGTCTACTAGGAATCCCCTAAACCCAGCTTGGCTTTGTGGGTATTGGAAGCTGGGCTGGGGGTTCTTTTGGAGATGAGGGAACTGATGATCATTCCCCCATCTTTACTAGCTAAACACTCTGGACATCGAGTACTTCGAAGTTTCTAGCATCAAAATAGTCGTCTAATCCGTAGTCTGTGTTGATGATGATTCCTCCTAATAGGGTCACCCTATCGACTTTGAATTCTGCTATGCATGATTTCAGGTGATCGTGAATTTTTCGATCGATAATTTCATAAGCGGCTTCTGTGATTGCTTTTTCGGGGTGTTCGCTGTTTAGTACTTGCTCTCGATAAGGCAGTAAGCTTTCCTCTAGCTTCATTTGCTGATAGTCATCTTCATTCAAAACGGGTTTGTAATTGCTATCTGCTAGTCGACTTAGTGCCAACATAAGCGCCCCACAGGAATTACCAGTTTCTTCTTGGCGGGGTCTGTACATCTTCCCCATGTCACCATCGAGGGTTATCCCGATATGAGGGCCATAGAATATAAATGCACTACCATTATCAGGAATATGGTGGGCAAAGGCAGTCATCCCCGTCTGTCCAGCAAAAGGCAAACCTCCTAATCCGCCCATAATAAATGGGCCAAATAATACATTAAAAAAGGTCGTGGAAGGAACGTTGATATCATCTGAACATACCGAAGTGGCCATCAATACTTTGGAGATATCAATTTGGTGTTCGAGTTGCATTTTTCCGAGGTAATGAATAGAGGTATCTTTAGCATCCATCGCATTTGGAAAATTTGCCTTAACTATTTGATCAAACTTTCTTTGTAGCATAATTGAAATTGCTTAGTAGGTTATTGAATTGTATTGCATAATTAATTGGGCATGAAGCACCTAAAACCGTCACAGGTAATTTTTCCTTGGTTCTCATGCTAATAAATCTAAAAGTTCATTTGTATCAATTCTCAATAAAAGTCGTTTTACGCCCTGCGCTTCGATGCTTGGGCTACGATGTAGAATGGGGTTAGCTTTGGGATATAGCGCTCCCTTCAAGAGTGTCACATCTCCTGTATTGACCTGCTGTATTTGCTGCTCGTCCTTTACGATTTGCTGATTACTTCCCCTTTTTCGCAAAGCTTCATAGTCAATAGCTTCATCTGGAAGCCATAAGGTACCAGGTCCTATGTAGGTACACAGTAGCCTTAAATTATTGATGTCTGTATGAAATTTACGACACATATTCGTACTAACTGTAGCCAGTAATAGACGAAAGGAACTGGCCTGTGTTGTTTTTCTGAATAGCTCTAAAAGTAGGGCTATATCATCAAATAAGACAAGACTATTGGGAAGATGATCATTAAAATAAGCTTTTAATGTAGCCATTACTTCCGCTACCGTTCCGCTTGCCCTGCATTCGATGGTTTGATCAATTATGGCTTGGAGTTCCTTATCTAGAGCTTGGGCATCGCGTTGGTAAATGGCAATATTCTTGGCTTGCAGGTGGATGTCTTGCAAGACTTCTTCGCTGTTGCCAATAGCTGCATTCACATATAAATGCTTTGTTTGTATCATTTTTTTTTATTGAACGAATTGAAAAATTGATGCTATTGAGCTTTCCGCCCATGAGCAGCTATAAATCGACCAAGAGCTCCTGGTATTCCAGGTATTTTTTCTTATCCACTTCCACCGCATACCAGGTATCCAATACCATGATGCGGATTTGATGATCGATCAAAGTTTGGATTTCATCGCGATAGCGCTGATAATTATTATAATGCGTTTGCGCAATGCTGTTGAAGCGATTTTGAAAAAAGGTAATCGGGTTAAACCAATAAGTACTGGATATCAATTTATTTTTTGAATCGTTATCTGCTTCAATAGGTGCAATACTACTCTTCATTAAGGCATTGACCAATGCAGAGCTAGAGCTGCTGTAAGCTTCGTCTCGCTGTACACTATCTTTGGCTATTGGGCTGTTCACAATTTCTGGAAATAGGGTATCCAATTTTGCTTGGAAGACACTATCTGGCAGATCGTATAATTGCTGTCGTTTGTCTCTTTTTGCATCAATAAGATCCGTCATCAGATTGGCTGGTTTTTCTATACTGACCCATTGATGTACCGCAGCGGGAATAATAAAAGATAAGATTAACCAAACCCCTACCATTTTAAGCGTATTCCCCATGATGTCTTTACCACCTCTCAAAATCAGGTAATAGAGGAGGGACCAAAAAAGAAGGTATACAAAACTATACAGAAAGATTTGACCAAAGGCATGTTCTCCAAAGGAGAATAAATTGGTTAGCGTTGCCCCATATAAAAGCAAGCCAATGATCACCCCAAAAAGCAATGCCATGTAAAAGCCCACCCTGGTCAATAACCAGCTGTTCTTCGAAGCTAATTGAACTTCAATCAGCGGTAAAAAGCCCTGTTCAGATTCCAGGCTTTGGAGATTGTACAATAAGATCAAAAGCAATAAAGGAAGCAGAAAAAGTAGGACAAAAGAAAAGTCTAAAGTCCCAATATGTAGTCGTTCGGGATTGGCAATTTCCTTGGTCATATCTGAATCATAGGGGCTGGCCCAGAAAGTCACCTTTTTATAAAAGCCATACTGCTCGGCCTGTCCCATACTGTAAACGAGTAGCGGAGAAGGCATTTTGAAGTGATAAATACCATTGAACCATATGGCCCAAAAAGGTTCGCTGATGTCTATCCAAGGTCTATTTTCAGGCCCTTGTTTTCCTTCATCATAGTAGGTAATATATTCTTGTCGGTCTTCGTCAATTTGCCGTTTGATCTTTTAAATCTGTGCCATTTGCTCGTGGTAAAGATTGGCGCCATTATGCAGTCCGTATAATCCAGCCAATACAAAAAGGAGCAAGGCGACGACCTTAAAAGGGCTTCGTACAAAATGCTTCCACTCATAAAAAAACAGGCTTAAATTTTTCATGCGATCTGCACTTTTCTTGTTCCAAAAACTAAAAGCAGACTCACTATAAACATCCATGCCAATAAGAGCAACACATCCAGCAGGTAGTTGGAAAAGACCGAAGCAAGCGCAATAGGCTCATGTTGATAATCGGGAACGGATTTGTAAAAATCATTATTGGCCTTCCAGCCCCAATCTCCTGTTTTGGAACCACCAAAAGCATGTTTATCATTGAGCTGTTTGATAAAAACTCTACGGTAGTTTTCTACTTGTACCAAAAACTCCTGATGATGCAGATGATCACTGGCGGAGAAGCCCATACTGGCATTTTGTAAAGAGATAAATGGATTGACCAATCCAGCCAATTGATAGCTTCGCTTCTGTTGGGCAAACACCTCCCGCAAATGGCCAAAATGCTTGTCCCACACTTCGTTGCCATATTCTTCATCCGCTTGCATGACTAAGCCATCAAAGTTGATAGGGAGTTGAGAGAGGCTATCTACCCCATACTTTTCCAAGGTCTCCTTTTCCAGGGTCTTTCCTCTTTCATCTGCTGGATTGTGCCCATCAATTCCTTTCGAGCGATCCTCCTTCATAGCGGCCTTAAAGGCATTACGGCTGGGCAGTTCATGCCATTTCTCTGCGGAGCTAAGGAAAATACTAGGCGAAAATATGGTCCAGAGCATCCAGATACCCAACATGGAAGTAAGGGCTACAGTAGGATTCTGCCAGCGGGCAGAAAACATTACAGTAAGGCCAACAATGATGAAGTAGTAGATGGCATAAGACAGGTAGAATAAGAGGGTTCGGTTGATAAGCTCTGCATTGATATTTGGCCAATTGAATAAAGCGTATATCCCTACAGTCATCGTCAAAAGCAGGATACCATACGACCAAATCGATAGCGTTTTGGCCCATACAAGGCCAGTGAGATTGGCTCCCTGTAATACAAGCAGCTTTAGCCGACCACTTTGTTTTTCGCTACTGATGCTGTGAAAGCTTAAAAATAGCAGCAATAATGGAAGGACATATTGCAAAAGCAGCGAGCTTTTTAGTTTACCAAATTTTGAGACGGATTGCATCTGGGAAGCCTCAGAATGGACTATTTCATTTTGTACATGGCCTTCTACGCGGAGTACATTACCAGTTACCCTATTAACCCCCTCATCCAAGCTGCTTAGGAGGTTAGAGGGTTTAAACACATAGGTACCATAATGTGCCGCACCGTGCGGATTCATAGCATCGATATTCTCCCATTGTTCTCTAAGCTGACTTTGGGCCTGTTCGTAGCGCTGCATTTGCTTATCGGTTTGCCGAATCCCCAACAATACAGACAGTACTAGCACAAAGAAAAAGCCCACACTAACAGCCAATAAAACTTTATTTCGACTTAGTGCGAACCATTCGTTTTTTATGATTTGCCACATGGTCCCTTTTAGTTTTTCATGTATTCCAGATACAAGCTTTCCAATTCATTGGCACTGACCTCTTCACTTCGAAGCTCCTTAACCAAGCTTCCCTTTTTGAGTATCCCAATGCGGTCACAAACCTCACGAACCCGAAAGATATCATGCGAAGCCATAAGGATGGTTGCCCCCTCTGCCGCCAATCGCTTTAGCAATAGCGACAGCTCATTACTTGCCAAGGGATCTAAGCCACTAGCTGGTTCGTCTAAGAGATAAACCTTGGCCTTTTTTGCATAGGCAATCGCAATCCCTACCTTTTGTCGCATCCCTTTGGAATAGCCCGATACCTTTTGATGATGTGCTTCGCTTTGTAAGCCACAAGTATGGAGGAATTCCTGCAATTCTCCCTTTTTATAGGTCAAGCCAGCCAAGCGACAGAAATAATCCAGGTTTTCTATCCCTGACAGGTAAGGATACAGATTGACATTCTCTGGGATATAGCCAATTCGCTTTCGCACCTCATGTGCCTTTTCCATCACATTCATCTGATCAATGGTCACCGTTCCAGAATCCGCCTGAATAAAGCCCAAGAGCATATTAATGGTTGTAGATTTCCCAGCCCCATTGGCCCCCAAGAGCCCCAATATCTCTCCATCTCCCACACGAAGCGTAAGATTCTGAACAGCGGTTGTTCCCTTGAATGATTTGGAGGCGTTTTGTATGTGAATCATAAGCGGCTATTTTAGGATGATGAAAAGGTAAATATAATCATTAATTCTATAATGCAACTAGGTTGCATTAGTTTTTTATTTGCTAGAAAATGGTGGGAAATGGAGGGGGGAAAACTCACTAAAGATGTCATTATTTTGGAAAAGATGGGAAGGATAATTATTACACTACGAAGGAATTAATTAAATTTACTCATATACAATAAATATGATCTTAATGAATTAAGAAACCCATCTTTAAAATTTTCTTAATTGATTTGAGCACTACCCCTACTAAATCTCTACTTTCTATTCCTCCCCCACCACCAATCCCATCCTCTCTTCACCAAACCACTCGTCCCTTTCTTTTGCATCACTGGCTCCCCCGCTCGATTTAAAAAAGGAAAGGGAAGCTCGGGAACGGGTTTTTCCAAAAAGCGACACAGTGGCGCCCAGCCATCTCCATTCTCCCAACAGACCACTAATAATTTTTCAGGCGCGTGGGTTTGGAAGAAGTCGATGACCCCTTTGTTGTGTTGATGGTAGAAATCGAGGTGTTTTTGCTCGTGGGCCTGGGGCATGTAGTGGCCATAGATGAGGCGGCGATATTCAGTGGGGCCACTGCGGAGGGCATGTTTGCAGAGGCTTTCGTACCAGATGGCGGCTGATTGTCTTTGGGTGAGGATAAAACGGGCTTCTGGGAATTCGAAAAATAATTCTCGATACAGGAGTGGCCAGGGCCAGTCTTCAAAATTATTGTTTTGGCGAGCGACTTCGAAAAGGGCGGGCCAATTTTTATCGCGCCAATATTCCGTAAGGGTCCAATCGCAACTGATGTGGCGATTGAAACCCAGGTGTTCTAGTGCTTTTCCTAAAGAGGTCGTTCCTGTTTTATTCAGTCCTATGCCAAAGACTTTCATGTTTTGTCCTTACTGACCATTGGCACTTAGGGTAGGCACGGAATAGCGTTCTACAAATTCCTTCATCTCATCTACCATGGCGGGAGAGCCAATGACGATGGTCGACCGCTCGTGTAGCTCAGTAGGTTCCATTTCCAGAATGCGATTGAGTTGGGTATTGATGGCCTTACCTCCAGCTTGCTCGACGACAAAGGACAGCGGATTACATTCGTACAATAGGCGAAGCTTGCCCTGTGGGTATTTGCGGGTATTGGGGTATAGAAAGATACCGCCCTGAAATAGGATGCGGTGAATATCTGACACCATAGAGCCAATGTAGCGCAGACGCAAATTCAAATCAGAACAGTAATCAATATAGCGCCGCATTTCTACATCAAACTTGAGGTAATACCCTTGGTTGACGGAATAATACATGCCGCGGTCTGGAATGCGGATGTCGCGATGAGATAGGCAAAACTCTCCAATAGAAGGATCGAGGGTAAAGCCATTGACGCCGCGACCAGTCGTGTAGACCAAAATGGTTGAAGTACCATAGATGACGTAGCCCGCAGCGACCAACTCCGTTCCTTTCTGAAGAAAATCACTGATATCGCAGGCCCCTTCAGGATTGCTGATGCGGCGATAGATGCCAAAGATGGTGCCCACAGAGACATTCACATCAATATTGGAAGAACCATCTAGTGGATCAAAAACCACCACATATTTGGCATTTTTGGAGGCGACGGAAGGGATGGGAATAAATTCGTCGTTTTCCTCAGAAGCCACTCCGCAGCATTCTCCGCTGTTTTTTAAACAGTCGATCAACTTCTCATTGGCATAGAGGTCGAGCTTTTGGACGGCATCCCCAGAGATATTTTCCGAGCCCTCTACGCCCAGGATATTGACCAATCCAGCCTTATTGACCTCGCGATTGACAATTTTGGCGGCAACGCCAATATCTCTTAACAGACCTGTGAGTTCACCAGAGGCGTAAGGGAAGTCCTTTTGACGATGGATGATGAATTCATCCAGCGTTACAATTCGATTCATAATTTGGCAAGCTTTGTTGGTATAAATGGTTATAAATGGCCATCCAAAGATACCGCATTTTTGCCTAATTCTAAAAAATCGCATTTCCTAAGTCAGCAGCTCCATCCTTTATAAAAATTCTCCTTGCCAGAACTCCTTTAAAATGCCTACATTTGGGAACGAACAAATTCGGCCTTATATCGGTTTGTATAGGGTAATCACCGCGTAATATTGTGAAAGAACTCAAAACGATCAATAAATATTTCTATCGCTATCGTTGGCGTTTTTTGCTGGGAATTATCTTTGTATCATTCTCCAACTACTTTCGCGTATTACAGCCTCAAATGATTCGACAGGCCCTCGATCTAGTGGTCGAAAATATCGAGATGTACAAGCTATATGATGGCTTTGCATCTCAGCAGTCCCTTTTTCTTATCCTGGGTAAAACCCTGATGTCTTTTGGCGTAATCGTGCTCATCCTCGCCCTGCTAATGGGTGTTTTCATGTATTTTATGCGGCAGACGATCATCGTGATGTCCAGATTGATCGAATACGATATGCGCAAGGACCTCTTTGCTCATTACGAAAAGCTCGATTTGGCTTTTTATAAGAAAAGCAATACGGGGGATTTGATGGCCAGGATAACAGAAGATGTTTCAAAAGTGCGGATGTACCTTGGCCCAGCAACGCTTTATGGCATCAATCTCGTTTCGCTGTTTATTATGGTCATCTTCAGCATGATCAGCGTCAGCCCAGAGCTCACCCTTTATTGTTTGCTCCCCCTCCCCTTCTTGTCTATCTCTATTTATTACGTTAGTAATTTGATCAATAAACGCAGTACAGAAATCCAAAGACAGCTTTCTACGCTCAACAGTACAGCACAAGAAGCTTACTCTGGTATCCGCGTACTCAAGTCCTATGTACAGGAATCGGCCATGGTCCGCTTTTTTGCTGGGCAAAGCGATACTTACAAAGACAAATCTATGGATCTGGCGAGAATCAACGCCTTTTTCTATCCCTTGATGATTTTGTTGATTGGGGCCAGTACGGCACTAACCGTTTATGTGGGTGGTTTACAAGTCGTTGCAGGAAACATCACGCCTGGAAATATTGCTGAATTTGTCATTTATGTCAATATGCTGACCTGGCCCGTAACGGCTATTGGCTGGATTGCCTCCATTATCCAACAGGCCAGCGCTTCCCAAAAGCGCATCAATGAGTTTTTACTAAACGAACCTGATATCACTGATCCCAAAGAAGATCCTATCGAAATAAAGGGTAGTATTCAATTTGATCAGGTTTCTTTTACTTATCCAGATACGGGTATTAAGGCATTGGACAATGTCTCCTTTAGTTTAGCTTCTGGCGAAAAAATGGTCTTGATTGGTCGAACGGGATCGGGCAAGACGACGATTGCAGATTTATTGGTTCGCATGTACGATAAGACGGAGGGGCAGATATTAATTGATGGGCAGCCCATTGAATCCCTTGATTTGGCCAATTTGCGCAAGCGAGTGGGCTATGTTCCACAAGATGTATTCTTGTTTTCCAATACCATTTCTGCCAATGTAGCTTTTGGTAGGGAAGATGCGACCCAGGAAGAGGTAGAAGAGTATACGCGTTATGCTGCTATTTATGAGGACATTAAAGGCTTGCCAGAGGGTTTTGATACGCTGGTGGGAGAAAGAGGGGTGACACTTTCAGGTGGACAAAAACAGCGCATTTCTATCGCACGGGCTTTGATCAAAAAACCAGATATTGTTATTCTCGACGACTGCCTCTCTGCGGTCGATACCTCCACTGAACAGCAAATATTGGGTTATTTAAATAAAAAATTAGCCCATAAAACGTCGATTATTATTACTCATCGCATTTATTCTTCTCTCAATTTTGACAAAATTCTGGTCTTAGACAATGGGCGTATCACTGAGGCAGGCACCCATGAGGAGTTGATGGCCAATAAGGGATTTTACTACGAAATGTTCGAAAAACAGCTATTGGAAGAAGAGGCTGAAAAAAGCAGTTAGAAGAAAATATCAGCGAATAACAATCTAAATGCATACTATTCCTATCCCGCCAAGCAGCTTTTGCTCATTCCTCACAAAACTTATCCCAGTTCTCAAAAGCACATTACATTTTTTTTTAATGCCTAGTATTCAAGCAACTTTACCCTGTAAATGCGCTCTTTAACAGTTGTTAATTTTATCCGCTATTGTTTTTGAAATATGCCACAAATATTTACATTTGTATAGTATTAGACGTAACTTCATTGTTCATAAAACCTAAAACAACGTGGATAACGAGAGAAATCAAAAAAGATTTGAGAGTGTATTTTCAAAAAAGGTACGTGCTGGAAAAAGGAGAACTTATTTCTTTGATGTCCGCCGAACGAAAGGAGATGACTACTATCTTACCCTGACTGAAAGCACAAAACGCTTTAATGGAGAAGGCTATGAGCGACACAAAATCTTTTTGTATAAAGAGGATTTTAACCGTTTCATGGAAAACCTTGAAGCCACAGTAAATTACATCAAGACAGAACTCATGCCTGACTATGACTATGACGAGTACACTCGCCGTCATGAGGAGTGGGAAGCAACTCGCCAAAAGGAAATGGCTATGAATGGTGAGGAAGAAGTTAATTTTGATTCTTCTGCTACGGTAAAAGAAGAGGTAGAAAGCACAGAGGTAGAGACAGAAGATGACATTAGTTGGTAAACAGTTATTGATTTTAAAATAGGTTTTTGAAAAGCGAAACCCCATTTGGGCTTTCGCTTTTTTTCTACCTACCCTATCTTAAGATATTGATATAGCCAGAGTATTTATTTCCCTCTCCATCATCAAAGATGTAGAAGTAAGTACCATCTGGCAACTGCTTGTCTTTGTAAGTTCCCGCCCAGTCATTATTATAACCCTTCTGGGAGAAGACTTCATTACCCCAACGGTTGAAGATAAGAATTTCATTATTGGGGAATTTTTCAATCCCCTGAATAAATAATACATCATTGACCCCGTCATCATTGGGCGATAGACCAGTATAAATTAGTATATCATCGCAAAGCACCACAATCTGAACGACCGTCGTATCACAACCAAACTCATTACAAATGGCATAGCTGAACTCATCAAGCCCTGAAGGATCGCAGTAATCTTCATCTGGTGTATACAAGGCCCCCGCATCCACGTCTAGAATGACTGTACCATTGGATGGCCCTTCTACTATATATATATCCGTCAGTGTTCCATTGATGGTATCATTACTAATGACATCAATGACAATTTCCTTGTTCTTAATGGTCGTATCATTATTGACCACTGCAATCGGAAGAATGGTATCACCAAGCGATGGATCTTCTACCCAAACAAACAGTTGCGTCGTATCGCACAAACCAAATTCATCACAAACAACCATACAAGCACTGTCTACCCCAATATCCATTCCCGTATACTCCACACACAGACTTCCATCCATTAAGTCAAAGATGACAAACTCTCCAGAGGATTCCTCACAGGCATTAAACACACTATCTATTGCTCCTGGTAATTCACTGATATTCAGACAGATGGTATCAGACTGAGTCACCATCACCGTATCCATTCTCACCTCTGGTTGGATACAAGAAACAATTGCCAGTACGGTATCTGCACAGCCAGTCGCTTGATGGACAAAGATCAATTCATGTGCTCCTTCCGCTACCTCAAAGGTGGTACCCAGTGGTTTGAGGTTGGTATTGAGCTCAACTTCCGCAAAGGCATTACTGGCCAATTGGCGAATATTTAAGCTTCCATAGACCAGGTATTTAGACCCACCTGAGATAATTTGTTCATTTACATCATAGGTCCAATCCGCCGCTGTATCCCAAATACTCATGGAGTCTGCTAATTCACTAATGTGATCAAATTCCATTTGATAAGTCTGCCCGCCAAGCGACCAGCCTTCCAAAGCATATGGTCCTTTTGTACCCAAATCAGGTACAGCTGATAGTGGATAGGCCATCACACTGTCATAGGCACAGCCCGCAGTTTGTCCCAAGTAGTTGACCCCATCTAGTGTAATGTTGTACTCAAGGTATTGATCCAGTGGAATATCTACACATACCTCTGCCAGATCATCGCAATCCTGAATGGCCACATACACGGTATCCTCTTCCAAGAATTCGCCACAAGCATTTGGATATACATGGATGATGAGAATGCTCGTATCGCAAACATCCAAATCATCACAGATGATGACACAAGCCGTATCGTTGCCAATAAAGTTGTAATTAGGATCGTAGAGGAAGCAGCTATCACTGACGCTCCAATTCAGCGTACCATTATTGGGTTCGCCACAAATGCTCATGCCGCTGAAATTACCTGGTAATTCCTCCATTGGGATACAATCCGCAACAGGGGTAT
>JBCBDH010000103.1:0-12942 GCA_038529855.1 Bacteroidota bacterium
GACTATTATCCTGGAAATTATAATGGATTTATCAATGGCCAGCAGGTGATTGGCTACAATTTAGTCGTTTATACACCGCCAGCTGATTACACGGGCATTGATAAATTTGAATTTCAATATTGCGTTGACAATAACTGCCAATTGGTAAAGATTGATATGGAAGTGGAGGCCATGCCCAATTCTTCTGTTGATACTTTCTGTGTGGCAGAATGTGTTTGGTCAGGGGATGCCAATAATGATGGTACAGTAGATATTCAAGACTTACTGCCAATTGGTTATTGTGTAGGAGAAGTTGGACGCGATCGTCCAAATGGTTCTACAGAGTGGTTTGGACAGTACAGTAGCAATTGGAATGGCAGAATTAGCCAAACTCAGGTAAATCTTAAATATGTAGATACCAATGGGGATGGTTTTATCACTGCGGCTGATACGACAGCGCTAAGTCAGCATTATGGCTTCACACACAATCTGACCCCTAGTCCTGATCCAGTTTCTTCCAATTTGCCTTTATTCTTCGTTCCTCAATCTCCTGGTCCTTACAATCCAGGTGATTTGGTGCTGGTAGATATAGTTTTGGGTAATCAAGCGCAACCTGCTTTAGATATGAGCGGATTGACATTTATCATGAATTATAATAATGCTATTGTCGAACCAGGTACTTTTGAGGTTAATTTTGATGGGGATAATTGGATGGCGTATAACTCACCCATGTTAAACATGTCTAAGTATCCTTTTGAGGGCCGTGTAGAGGTGGGATATACACGAACTAGTGGAGTTACTGCCAGTGGTTTTGGTAAAATAGGATCATTAAACTTTATTGTTGTTGATGATCTCATTGATGGTCTCAAAGTTGTAGATACGATACAAACCCAAATCAATGTTCCTTCTCCAGCTATTATGAATAGCCTGGGTATTTATGAAGGTTTAGCTCCCTATTATTTGGACATCCCCATAACACTTCCTGGTAAAGATCCTTTTGGCATTCGCGAGGATGATCTACTGGTCTTCCCCAATCCAACAGAGGACATCCTCAATGTCCACGTCAATGGTAAGAACGAAATCAGAGAAATATACATCTATACCCTCACTGGTCAACGAATGTTTGCTTCTGGTAGGTTATACACTAAAAATACACAAATCGATATGAGTCACTTTGGGCCAGGAATGTACCTGGTGAATGCGATCACTGATAAAGGGGTGATTACGAAGAAAGTGGAAGTGATGAAGTATTGATCCTCTATTTGGATATGTTCATAGGATTTATATAATTTGTCAAAGGCCAGTCTCTTGAGACTGGCTTTTTTTATGCTAACAGAGCTCCTCAGGCGTCTTTTTTCCGACAAAAATTGTTAAACAAATCCTAAAATCCCTTTATACATATTAGTGGATATACTAAAGCAGTAGGTAGTATGGTTATTTTTATATATAGCGACGCAAGCATCCACTTAGCTGCTTAGCTTGAGAGGGATGAGCCAAATTTGGCGCCCAAAACCGAGTCGCCATCTATGTTCATGGGATTATAATTTGTTCTAGCAAAGCCGTTGACCATTCGTCGCGGCTTTGCTTGTATTAGCGAGAAAGGATAGAAAATTATTTCTTAGACGAGCTATTGTTGCGCTTGTTGCCACCAGATTTATTGCCTCCCCGTCGTTTTTGACCTCCTCCAGTACGAGATTTTCCTCCACCTCTTTTTCTGTTGCGATTTCCCCCTCGATATCCTCTGGGCTTTCTGGCCTTGGGATTGTACTCTGGACCTTCGCCAAGGTGCTTGGGCAATGGAATCTTTCTCACCTCCTGCTCTATTAATCGCTCAATAGAGGCAAAGCGATGCTGATCCTTCTGGGTGATAAAAGTCAAAGCAACCCCAGTGGTATCTGCTCTGGCGGTTCGACCAATTCGATGGACATAGTCCTCTGCATCTTGTGGCACATCATAATTGATGATCAAGCTGATTTCCTTGATGTCGATTCCACGAGCGAGGATATCCGTAGCGACCAGTATTTGCGTCTTTTTATTTCTAAAATTCAACAGCGCCGCTTCTCTTTCCTTTTGCTCCAGATCAGAAGAAATCACACCCGTAGAGAATTTCTTCTTGTGCAGCATTTCTGCAATCTCTTTAACCATCCGCCGCGTAGAGGAAAAGATCAATACACTGGGGTAGTTCTTTTTGCCCGTCAACAAATGCTCAATCAAAGGAATCTTTTGATTGTCATAAGTCATATAGGCCCCCTGCAATACGCCCTCTGCGGGCTTAGAAATCGCAATATTGATCTGTTTTGGATTTTTCAGAATGGCATTGGCCAGGGTTCTGATTTTCGCTGGCATAGTAGCAGAAAACAAGAGGTTCTGTCTATCCTTAGGTAGGCGACGAACGATGGACATGATGTCGTCATAAAAACCCATATCCAGCATGCGGTCGGCCTCATCCAGTATGAGGTGTTGGACGTTTTTGAGATTGACATAGCCCAGGTTGATGTGGGCGATGAGTCGTCCAGGAGTCGCTATAATGATATCTGCGCCACTTTTTAATGCTTTCTTCTGTTGGTCCCAGGAAGAAGAACTTCCACCGCCATAGACAGGCAGGGAGCTAACGCCTGTAAAATAGCCAAAACCTTCCACCTGCTGATCAATTTGTAGTGCTAGTTCGCGAGTAGGGGCGATGACCAAGGTATTGATGTCCATTCCTCGGTCGGGATTACTGGCTAGTTTGTGTAAGATAGGTAAGAGGAAAGCGGCTGTTTTACCAGTCCCAGTTTGAGCGCATGCGATGAGGTCATCATTAGCTAGTATGGTAGGGATAGCGAGCTGTTGAACAGGCGTAGGACTTTCAAAGCCCATGGCCGACAGCGCTTCATCCAGCGAAGGGTCAAATTCAAAGTCCGAAAAGGACATTTGTTGCTCTTTATCAGTTTCGATAAGCTTTTTTTTGCAAAAATGAATAAAATTTTATTCAAATGTCAGGATAACCGGTCATCTATTATAATACGACAAATATAAGAATTTGTTAAAATTTTCTTAACGGAACAGCTAATTATAGCCCTTATTCGTTCCCTACTAAATAAAACCTTATGAAGAAACTGTACACCGCCCTCTTTGTCGTACTATGCCTTTGCGCTTTCAATACAGACTTATTGGCACAGTGGAATATAGGATTAAATTTTAATTATACCAGACCACTAGATCAGTATGACCAGAATTTAGAAAAAGATCCAAAGGGATTTTCCATAAATACACTCTACAGTCCCTTCAAGGGGCGCCATCTGATGGTAGGAGCAGAATTGGGGGTTTCTATGTACGCCAACGATGAATATGACATCATCACGAGTGGGGGAGAAGAAATACAGATTGATGAGGAAGATTGCTTTTTGAGCTATCATGCCTTGCTTAGGTACCAATTAGCACCTGGCCAACTCTTTAATCCTTATGTGGAGGGGCGTTTAGGTGGGGTATCTTTTTTTAGTACACGCATGGCCGAGGAAGGTGCAGAGGAATATTTTGAAAGCGAAACGAGTTTCCACGGCACTGCATTTAATATGAGCGTTGGAGGTGGGCTGGCTTTGAATGTTGGGTCCCATTTGGCGATTGATCTAGGGGTTTCGCTCAGCAGGGGCGCTAAAACAGATTATCGTTCTATCGAAGCTGGTGATGCTAGCTTGAGAAGAAGTCTGGATTACGGCGTCCACAAGTCTTATACACATTGTATGAATTACAGACTTGGAATATTACTTGGTTTTTAGTTGGTTTTGTTTGTTAGATATTGAAGGGCGCGGTTGTTCAACTGTGCCCTTTTTAATTGGGCCTTTCTTAGGTAAATCGCCTCAAAATTCGCCGAACAGAAGCGATGTAACTGCCTCCAAAAAGATTGACATGGACCATGAGGTAATAAAGTTGGTATAGCAGTAAGCGCTCTTCAAAGTCTGGCGCAAGTGGATAAGCTTCCTCATAAGCGCGATAAAATTCAGCATCAAAACCGCCAAATAGTCGACTCATGGCCAAATCCATCTCTCGATGGGCATAAGCGCAAGCTGGGTCGAAAAGAACCGCCTCTTGCTGCGCATTGCATAGAAAATTACCACTCCACAAATCGCCGTGAATTAAAGCAGGAGGCTCCTCTGGACATAATTGCTCAATTAAAGGGTAAAGCCTTTGAAAAGCCTGATAGTCTTCCTGCCTCATTTGCCCCTGCTCCAATGCCATTTGAATTTGTGGCTCCAATCGTTCTGCTCGATAAAAATCCGACCAATTGCTGTGCGGACCATTGCTTTGAGGTAATCGGCCGATATAATTAGCATGATCCAAACCAAATTGCGCCTGACTATGGCGATGCATAGCTGCTAGCCCTGCTCCAAATGAAGACCAAAAAGAGCGATTCTGCGCTCCACGATCAATAAAAGCCAGTAATAAAAAAGCATATGCATCCACCTGACCTGTTGCATAAGTCTTGGGAATAACGAGCTCTTGGCATTGGCGCATAAGGGCCAGCCCCTTTGCCTCTGTTTGAAACATCGCCAGGGCATCCGCTTGGGTATTGGTTTTTAGAAAAAACAGTCCTTTGGGCGTATGTAGACAATAGGCTTGGTGGATATCTCCTCCACCCACCATATTTACCTTTTGGATGGTGGTATCCAAAAGGCTCTGACAATATGCCAATAGGGACTCGATCTTGATTTAGAGTCTATTTTGATTAATAATGGCTAAGAGTTCTTCCCGATAGTTTTTGCCAATAGGCAAATGTTTCGCTTGATTTTTTTCCGTGATTTCAATCATATTACCTACTACGGCATTGATCTTATCTATATTAACAATATAGGAGCGATGGATTCGTTTAAAGGCTTGCCTTGGTAGTTTATCCTCAAGACTCTTCATGGTTTGCAGGGTAATGACTCGCCCCGTATCCATTCGAATGATCACATAATCTTTGAGTCCTTCGATGTAGATGATGTCTTCGTATTTGACCTTTACCAACTTTTTATCGGCCTTGACAAAAAAGAAATCGGCCCCGTCCTCACTACCCGTTCCTGGCGCTGGACTGTCTTTGCGCTGAAGTTCGATTTGCTCCTCCGCCTTGTTGACGGCCTTCATAAAGCGCTCTAAAGAAATGGGCTTGAGCAGGTAGTCAATAGCATTGAGTTCAAAACCTTCAATGGCATAATTGGCATAAGCCGTTGTAAAGATGACGAGTGGAGGTTTGCTGAGGGTGCGTAAAAAGTCGATTCCTGTAAGTTGAGGCATTTGGATGTCAAGAAACATCAGATCGATATCGTGACTTTTCAATGCTTCATTGGCTTCCAGGGCATTGGTACATCGCTGTACCAAATGAAGTTCTGGAATCTTCTCGATATAGGTCTCCAATACATCGAGGGCCAAGGGTTCGTCGTCGACAATAATTACGTTGATCATATATGGATGTTTTGATGGTGCACAATTTCGCTTTGTGGGATGATTAATCCAAATCAATACTCAAATCAATGGCATAAGTATTGGGCTTATCTGTAATGTTGAGTATATATTGATTGGGATAGATCAAATTCAATCTGCGCCGTACATTGACCAAACCAATTCCTCCGCTTCTTCTATGGGTCTGTAGTGGCAAACGCTCCGCTTTGCTATTCTCAATGTAAAAGTGGACATTTCTGCGCTCTACATTCAACTTGATGTGTACAAAACCTTTAGAAATCAAATTATTCAGTCCATGTTTGAAACTGTTTTCCAAAAAGGGAATAAACATTAAAGGAGCAATCTTTTGAGTAGTGACTTCACCCGTAACCACAAATTCAATCTCCACATTCTTTCCTTGTCGCAGCCGCTCCAAATCCAGATAATTGCGAATGTAGTTGACCTCCTTGCTCAGCAAAACCCTCTTCTCATTGCACTCATAAAGCATATAGCGCATCATCTCAGAAAGCTTAATGACAATCTCTGGTGCCTTATCTGATTTTTTAAGTGTCAGCGCATAAAGATTGTTCAAGGTATTGAAGAGAAAATGAGGGTTGATTTGCGATTTTAAGAACTTGAGCTCAGACTGCATCGTTTGGGTTTGCAGTTCTTTGCGATCCCTTTGATAACGCGCCCAATCAGAGATGATTTTGAAAACCGTAGATCCACCCGCAATGATAAAAGAAGAGATGAAGTACCAATTTTGGTTGTGAACCAATCTTTCTTGCGTCTCAGGAAAGTAATAATACCAAAGCCAAAAGAACATCACCTTGATTGGTGTCACAATAATGACAGTCGCAATCAAGGCCAGACAATACATCAAAAACTTTTTCTCCGTTAAGTAGTTGGGAATAAGGTAAAACAAATTAAAATATACGACGACGCCATAGAAAAAGACATTGACCAGCTCTTTGGTAAAAGTAAAGAGAAAGCCTTGCTGACCAGAATCAAGCAGGATGAGCAATAGCAGTAGTAAAGCCCAGAAGAAACTGTGATAGACGATTCTGGACGTCAGGAAATCATAAATTCTTTCGCGTATATTTCTACGTATTGCGGTATCCATAAAGACGTTCGTCCAATAAAAGCAGATTTGCACTAAATTGTGAACAATTTAGATAAAAATCGCGGTTTTGTAGATGAAAATATTCCATGGGCCAGGCATTGGCCATAAGGAAGACGCCCACTTGGCGATTTACCAATGCAGAAGATAGAAATGTCTAAATATTTCGTACTTTTGCGCCACGGCTAAACAGTTATTAAATAATCTGATGGTCTATCTGACACGTAAAGAAAGATTCAATGCTGCCCACAAATTATGGGTAGAAGCATGGAGTGATGAAAAGAATTTTGAGGTCTTTGGCAAATGCGCCAATAAGAACTGGCATGGCCACAATTATAGCCTCTTTGTGACGGTAAAGGGCAAACCCGATCCAATGACGGGTTTTGTCATGGATGCCAAGAAACTCAGCAAACTCATTCGCAAACATGTCACCGATAAGGTCGATCATTGCAATTTGAATTTGGATGTAGATTTTGTGCCTGAAGGCATCCAACCGACGACTGAAAATATGGCCATCTTATTTTGGCAGCAACTAAAACCCCATCTAACCAATTGCGAACTACACTGTATTCGCCTTTGTGAAACAGAAACTATTTATGTAGAGTATTACGGGGAATAAATCCCGTATAATAGATGTGAACGGCCCAATTCGGCAAAAAAGGTAATTTGACAGCATGTCCTATAAAAAAGCAGACCAATACGATCCAATCATTACCAATGAGATGATCGACAGGTATAAATTCATCCTCGAAAAAATAGGAGAGGACCCAGAAAGAGAAGGATTAGTAAAGACGCCAGAACGCGCTTCCAAAGCGATGCAGTTTCTCACACAAGGCTACACACAAGATGCTGAGGAAATTCTTCGTTCTGCTATGTTTAAGGAGGACTACAGCGAAATGGTCATCGTCAAAGACATTGAGTTGTATTCCCTTTGTGAGCATCATCTGTTACCCTTCTTTGGCAAGGCTCATGTTGCCTATATTCCCAATGGTTATATTGTCGGACTGAGTAAAATCCCTAGGGTAATTGATGTGTTTGCACGTCGCCTACAAGTTCAGGAACGATTGACAGATCAGATTCTTCACAGTATTCAAAATACCTTAAATCCACTGGGGGTAGCCGTCGTCATTGAGGCCAACCACCTGTGTATGATGATGCGAGGGGTTCAAAAGCAGAATTCGGTGACAACGACTTCTGCTTTCACTGGCGAGTTTGAAAAAGTGGAGACTCGCAACGAATTTCTCAACCTAGTCGCCGCCAAACTTCACTAAATTATTTCTTCATTCTTGTAAACTGGAGCAATATGAAAGCTTTTGTCTTTCCCGGTCAGGGCGCCCAATTCGAAGGTATGGGCAAAGACTTGTACGAAAATTGTACAATAAGTCGATCTATGATGGATCGAGCCAATGAGGTTTTGGGCTATTCGCTCACTGATGTTATGTTTGAAGGTAGTGCTGAGGATCTTCAGCAAACCCGTATCACTCAACCTGCTATTTTTCTACATTCCGTAGTAAAAGCCAAAAGGGCAGGTCTCGAATTTGCGCCCGATGTAGTAGCGGGACACTCACTTGGTGAGTTTTCAGCCTTGGTAGCTGCTGGTGCCATTGAATTTGAGGACGGACTAATGTTGGTGCGGCAAAGAGCGGAAGCGATGCAGAAAGCCTGTGAGATGCAGCCAGGTACGATGGCCGCCATCGTGGGATTGGAAGATGCGCAGGTGGAAGATATTTGTGCCCAGATAGAAGATTTGGTGATTCCAGCCAACTATAATTGTCCAGGTCAGTTGGTGATTTCTGGTTCGCTCAGTGGGGTGGAAAAAGCCGTTGAGGCTTTAAAAGAGGCGGGTGCCCGCCGAGCATTGATGCTCAAAGTAGGAGGGGCTTTTCATTCTCCACTTATGGAGCCCGCCAGAGAGGAATTGGAATCAGCTATTGCGAATACAAAGATCAAAGCGCCTAGCTGCCCCATTTATCAAAATGTGAATGCCCGCCCAGAAAGGGACTCTGATCAGATCAAACAAAACCTGATCAAACAGTTAACAGCCTCTGTAAGATGGACCCAAACTATGCAGAATATGATGACTGATGGGGTAGACGAGGTAATCGAAGTGGGAGGAAAAGGGAAAATCCTGACAGGGATGTTTAAAAGAGTCAATCGACAGATGCCAGCAAGTGTCATTTAAGTCACTAGCTGAACTCGAATTTATCCAAGGCTACAACAAGGCCACGAAAGTGGTCTATACTACCCAACTTTGGGCCGCCTACTCAAGAGAATTGAATTCTTTTGTTAGCCAGTCCATCTTTTCGTTCTCGTTATTTGAAAAAGCTCGATTTTTGCCTATTTTTAGTCTAAACCACAGGATATGACTATGGCCAAAAGCTCTATTCGTTCTGGAAAACTGCTACTGGCAGAACCATTTATGTTGGATCCCAACTTCAAACGCTCTGTGGTGCTGCTTTGCGAACATCAGGAAGAGGGAAGCTTAGGGTTTATTCTCAACAAATCTCTGGATATGAAAGTCAATGAGCTGATTGCCGATTTTCCAGAGTTCGATGCCCGCATTTATTATGGTGGACCAGTTCAGACCAATACCATCCATTATATGCACAATGTGGGTGATCTATTGGAAGATTCTCAGGAAATTGTTCGAGGGGTCTACTGGGGAGGTGATTTTGAAAAACTGAAATTTCTCATCAGCTCCAAACTCATAGAACCCAAGAATATCCGCTTTTTTGTTGGTTATTCTGGCTGGTCGCCTGGTCAGCTAAGGGATGAGTTGGGCTATGGCTCTTGGGTTTCTGCGGAAATGCACGCCAATTATCTGTTTAAGACCAAATCTACTACCTTGTGGCGGGATATTATGGAAGACAAGGGAAATACCTTTTCTGTCATCGCCCAAATGCCTGATGCCGCCAATTGGAACTAAGGGGCTTTTAAGCGAAAAAATACAAGCCTCTTAGAAAAGTTCGTCTACCGCAAGGCTAAGGTCTAGCAGCATACTCTGAGCGCTTGCACCTTTCTTTACTTCCAATCTGCGTTTATATTCACCATCAACAATCTGATCATAACATTCAATATGCTGATCTGGGATGCTGACGATCCAATATTCCGCAATCCCTGCCGCAGCATACAATTCCGTCTTCACTTGTCGATCTTTTTCCAAACTGCTATCCGCCACTTCGATCACCAGCCAAATATCTTTGGCCGTAGGGTGAGCATGGCGATAGCGATCCTTTTGTAAGCGGGCTACAGCGATATCGGGCTCAGGAGCATTATAATCATCCAATTGTATAGGGTTTTGAATTCTAGTAATGGCCTTTCCGCTCAGTGCTGCAATGAGTAATTCTGATAAAATATCTACAATACTAGCATGTTCGCTATTGATAGGTGTCATTTCAATGATGTATCCTTTGAGTAATTCCAAGCGCTGTTTGGGATGAAGAATACCATATTTCGCCATGTGGTGAAACTGAGTACTTGTGAATTTTTTATTCAATAAGCTTAAGGTCATCTTCAGATAGATTAAAATCTTTCAAAATAATTGGGATACAGCCAATTGAAAATCTAATCCTTGGCAGCTAAGCATCTGCCCACCAACTTTGATCTCCTTTTTACCATATAAGTGATCTGATGGTTGACTAAAGCATTCAACTTGCTGCGCTGGGATATTGACGATCCAATACTCCGCAATCCCCGCTGCAGCGTACAATTCCGTTTTTACTTGTCGATCTTTTTCCAAACTGCTATCCGCCACCTCGATCACCAGCCAAATGTCTTTGGCCGTGGGGTGAGCATGGCGATAGTCATCTTCGCGGAAGTGGGCAATGGCGATATCAGGCGCTGGCTGATTATACTCGTCTAGGGAAATTGGGTTTTGGCTACAGATAATAGCTTTTTTATACAATTGTCGGTTGAGTTCTCGAGTGAGGAAGTTGACAATTCCAGCGTGTTCGCTATTGATAGGTGTCATTTCTATGATGTATCCTTTGAGTAATTCCAAGCGCTCTTCAGGTTCAAGAATGCCTATTTCTGCCATCTTTTGATATTGATCGACCGTAAAGCGCATGGATTTTAGAGCTAAAGTCATAATTCTCTTTTTGGATGCTGAATGCCAAAACGCATTTACCCAATTTATCGCTTTTTTCTCCTTAATCCAAAAAGCTTTACCAAGCATCTCTACTTAAAAAAACTGATTACAAGTGATCCTCTTTTTGATCAAAAGAAAAAAAATCAACCTCCTCTGTAATAAATGGACAGCTAGATAATCTAAAGGGAAAATAAAAACACCAAACATCATGAAAAACTCAATGTTTTATTTGTTCTTACTACTTTTTCCCTTCGCTATGAGCGCTCAAGCTACCAATGATGCTTTTGAGGTCGATATTCGCGGAACAGGAAGTCCCCTTATTCTGATTCCAGGATTGGCCTGCTCAGGTGAGGTCTGGCAAGCTACGGTCGATTCGCTACAGCAAATGCATACTTGCCATACTTTGACTTTGGCTGGATTTGGCGATCAGGCGGCCATGCCTTTTGACGAGGCTTATCTCCCACAGGTCAAAAATGCTTTAAAACACTACATCCAACAAGAACTGAAAGAAGACCCTGTCATCATTGGTCATAGCCTTGGTGGTTTTCTTGGGCTTTGGGTCGCCAGTGAACTACCCCATGAGGTAAATTCGCTGGTCATTGTTGATGCCTATCCCTTTTACACCCAAGCCATCAATCCCGCTGCTACTGAAAGCTCCGCGCAGCCACAGGCCAAACTAATGCAGCAAATGATGCTTACGACTCCTGATAGCCTATTTCGTCAACAGCAGCAAATGACTATGAACATCATGCTTAGCGAGCCTGCTGACCGCTTGAAGGCCCTGGAATGGTCACTACAATCAGATCGAAAAACAGTCGCACAGGCGATGTACGAATTGATGACCACTGATTTACGAGAAGAAGTAGCGGAGGTAAATTGCCCGATCATGGTATTGGGAAGTTGGATCGCGGGTAAAGACTATGGAATTAGCCCTAGCTCAACTTTTGCTAACTTTGAACAGCAATATGCATTAGCAGATTCTTGTACCATAAAAATTGCAGCAACAGCTCGCCACTTTATCATGCTCGATGCCCCTGAATGGTTCCACGCACAATTAAGGGACTTTATCCAATGAAGCCATCAAAAGAACAACAGTTTGAAGTGATCTATCAAGCCCATCAGTATAAGGTTTATCGACTGTGTTTGGGCTACACGGGCAATACCGTAGATGCAGATGATCTCTATCAGCAAATCATGTTGAAGATTTGGACGCATCTAGATAGCTTTCGAGGAGAAAGCCAACTGTCTACCTGGATTTATCGCATTTCTACCAACACCGCTTTGCTCTACCAAAAACGGCAATATCGGCAAAGGGAAAAACAAAAGGATTTAAAACCCACAGCCAACCCAATATTCAACCCAAGCGAACAAATGGAGCGAAAAGCACAGGTTAATCAATTATACAAAGCTATTGCCCAACTCAAAGAAATCGACAGGATCATTATTTCCCTGGTATTGGAAGAACGTACCTATCAGGAAATCGCCGAAATCACAGGCTTATCCAGCAGTCATGTTGGTGTAAAGATCAATCGCATTAAAAAAGAACTCAAAAAAATGATGGATCATGCAAGACGAATTTAAAGATTGGCAACAACTCTGGCAGGATCAACCTACCTCACCAAAAGACTTAAAAATCATGATACAACAACTCAATAAAATTGAGCGTAAGAATAGGCTCGAACGCATCGTTCTAGTGCTCAGCTTTCCGCTAACGATTGCCCTATTACTTTCCGTACTACCCGTATTATCCAGCCCTTATTATTTGGCTGCTATTGTCCTTATTTCCGTTGCTATGTTGATGATCATTTGGCAATCCTATAGAATGCGCTTCGCTCCGCTCTCAGAAGATCAGCAATTTGACAACCGACAGTTTTTGGAAACCCAAATCCAGAAGCTAAAGATCAAAATAAAATTGACTTCCACCTACATGTGGATATACGCGATACTGCTGATCTCTGGCATCAACATTGGCTATTTAGAAGCCCTGGCCCCCATGTCCCCTATGATGCGGATAGGCCTCCATCTCTTTGTAACAGTCACTATGCTATTGGGAATGTACTTTGGCATACGCCATCGCTTAAAGAAATACCAAACCGATCTCATCCCATTGGTCCAACAACTGGAATTGATCAAAGAAGAATTGTAGGATTAGGCCGTAAAATGAACCGCTACTTTCCCCAAATCGCTAAACTCCGCCACAAAATGGTCACCTGCCTGGATAGTACTCATAGGACCTAGCGAACCCGATAGGATGAGCTCTCCCTTTTTGAGGGGTGTTCCAAGTCGAGCCATGTTATTGGCCAACCATAAGGTGGCATTAATAGGCGAGCCCAAGCAGTCCGCTCCGCTCCCTTGCGAA
>JBCBDH010000104.1:0-12938 GCA_038529855.1 Bacteroidota bacterium
AATTTGATTGTGGGAAAAGCCATCCTGGGTGGTGAATAAACGCTGTTGACCCTTTTCCTTATCCCAGCGAATCAATCCATCACTACTGGCCAGCCAAAAAATACCCTCCTCATCCTGATGCATATGGCGCAGATGCTTGGAAGACAAATAGGCCGCTCCCTCCAATGTAGAACTATAATGTGCCAAAACGCCCTGCTCCACATCCAATTCAAACAATCCATTATCCGTACACAACCAAAGTCGCTCCTGCCGATCTTTGTAAAAGTGGTAGACAATGAGGCCCTTTAAAGCACTAAAGCCATTAAATTGATCAAAAAGCTGAGTCTTCTGGCTATCCTTATCCAAATAAATCAAACCGTGATAGTCCCCTAGCCAAAGTCGATTATTTTGATCCCTGTAATAGGCCCATTTGTCTGGAAAATATTCCAGCGGAACAGGTGGAGGAAAGTAGCGGCTACCACCTGTTTTCAGATCGAGATAAAAAGCCTGTGCTTGTATGTGAAGCGAGTCCTTGTCTTTTATATAGCGCTTGACGATCAATTGCTGACTATCTGAGGAAGCAAAGATGTTTCGGCAACTGATGAAATTGGATTGAGGATTGTTATTGGGATCTTTGTGCAATAATCGGCCAAAAGGCGTATTGGTCAGTTGCACTTTGATCAAACCATTGATGCTTCCCAGCCAATAGCGATCGTCTTCAATGAGCTGGCAATAATAATTGGTGAGGTCCAAGTCTTTGTAGTATTGGGAGCTGAAAGGGAGCTTACCTTCTTTCCTTGGAAATACCATTATCTTACTATCTATACAGCGTATGAAGCGATCTTGCTGGCTATCGTAATCCAGCACTGGACTGGCTGATGTAGGCAGCTCCATGAGTTTGGGGGGCAATTCAATCTTGCTAAGTTCTCCTTGCTTACTCAATTCCCAAGCCTGCTGCTGCTCGTCCATAAAAAGCAAATGATCATTTGGTCTTACCCCAATGGGCATACTGTATTGCGGCAGTGGCAGAGAATGGATGACCTTTATCTCGCCATCAAAGTGACAAAGATGGATATTGGATAAAAAGGCGATTTCCTCACTAGTGATTGGTAGGGTAACATCTGCTTCTAACAATAATTGTTGGACCCAAAAATAATTGGAATGGGGATGAGCGTTTATTCGAAGCCCTTTTGGATGCTGTAGGGCAGGATAGCTTTTAAACCGTCCAAGGGTATCATAAGAAATCAGCTGTCCATCATGGGTAGTGATGATAATGGTTTGATCCGCAAGTACGATCGCCTTATCAAAATGCTCTTTGGAGAAGGGGGGCGCTTGCCCAAATTTTTCCTCAAAACTTTTGCTGCTTTCCGTAATAGTATTGAAAAAATACAATTCTGAGGTCCGATCACTTTTCTTCAGCCAAAGATCGCCCTGCCCATCTTCAATTAGATATTGGTTTTTGGCATAATAAAAGTTAGATTTGTCTACAAGCTTGAATGAATGTCCATCGTAGCGATTGATTCCATTGGCCGCACCTACCCATATCATTCCGCGTTGATCTTTGTGTATCCAGTGGATTTGATTGTGAGACAAGCCGTCTTCTTGTGTATACTGGGTTACACTTGTCAGGTAATTTTGGGCAAAGACAATTTTTAAGCCCCCTAAACACGTTAATAACAATATCAATCTGTACATGGTAAGTACTCGTTCGGGAATCAAACTGTTTAAATAAATGTAGTCTTTTTGGGGATATTAAAAAAATAGACTATATATCTTACGGTTTCTCGTCTATTTCAGAGGACTAATTTGACTACAAATTAGTTACCCATAACTCTAAAATGGTTACCCCTGTCTTTAAATGGCTGTTCTAAAACGCACTTGAATGAGCAAGGGGCAATTTTTTTTGGAGTGGATAAACCTGAGAGAACAATTGAAAACGAACACCCAATTTCTGAACAGTCTATGGGCTTCTAAATCCCATCGCTGGTTGTTGGCCTTTGCCTGTCTGCTGGCTTGTACCCAGGAAATAGACAATCGCGCCAAATCAAATGATAGTGTAACTTTAAATAGCCGAGAACTCAACCTTGGGAAAGGCTATGCCAGTGAGGTATTTGGCGTTGGTAATACCACCCCCATTTTAAAAACAGGAGGCGAAATACTGCGCACTGGTCGCCCTCATCGTGCCAAGGGTTATGTCGATCGCAATATGAGCAAGCCCAGCAAACAGCTTTCTCTCCAATGGAAAGCAATGGCAGACCCCTTTCCCAAGGCCATATTCGAATACCCTGGTACTCGCCTCAACCAAAAACCTCGCTTTGACTCCATAGCCTCCAATCTGGAAGCGTCGCAAGCATTTGTATTGATTAATGATCAAGGAGATACCCTCCCTACCAATACCCCTATCAAGATAGAAGGCCGTCAGTTGATCCTCAAACACCCTTCAGCCACACCCGCGCTTCCCCCCCTTCAGGATAATACTGCCGTCCTTGAATTAAAGCGGATAGGACTGGATCAGGGCTTGAGTAATAGTTCGATCACCAGTATGGTAGAAGACCAAGCGGGCAATATGTGGATTAGCAGTTGGGGAGGAGGACTCAGCAAGTACGATGGGCAGTCTTTTTGGCATTATGGCCATGAGGAAGGCTTGGCATCTACGGGGCTTGATCCCTTGATATTGGACAAGCGGGGCTGGTTGTGGATGTGTGGCCACGATGCTGGTTTGATGGTATATGATGGAAATGTACTAAAGCAGTATGCTACTCAAGAAGGAATGATCAGCAACAGCATACACGGTTTGTTTGAAGATCGAAAAGGGCATATTTGGATCATGGGAGAGAAGGGAGTAAGTCGATTTGATGGTATACATTTTACCCATTTTTCTACTCAAGAAGGTCTGACAGGCAACTGGTTTCACCATGCCTTTGAAGATAAAAAAGGGCATATTTGGTTTCATGGAAATAAGGGACTCCTCGCTCGTTTTGATGGTAAGCAATTTACCAACTTTGGAGTATATAGTACGGATACTGAGGAAAAACTAGCTTATGTCTTCCAAGACCAATTTGGTAATGATTGGCTGACAAGTGGGTCACATATTATCTGTTTTGATGGAGAGCAGATGACCTTGTATGACTCGCCTGAAGAGGGGCGCTTGCGCTATTTTGAGGATAAGGAGAATGGCGTCATCTGGTTGGCCAAGAAGGGAGGTATATTATTTCGATACGACGGGCAGGTGATGAAGCGCATCTGGCTGAACGACGACTATAAAGAGTTTTTTGCTTCTGCCATTACCAAAGACAATGCGGGTAATTTGTGGATAAGTTACATTGGTAAAGGCATTGTAATTTATAACGAGAATGGTTTTACACATGGCGGAAAAAGCTTGCAATGTGTTTTGGTAGATCAGCAGGGACAACATTGGTTTGGCTATGAAGGACAAGGATTAGGGCGATATAAAGATGGGCAGTATTGGCAGGTGGATGTTGAATTGGGCTATGAGGATGTCAGAGATATACTGGAGGACAGCGCTGGAAATATTTGGATGGCTACTTGTAGCGGATTAGGACGATATGATGGCGAGCGGCTTTCCTTTTTTCAATTATCAGACCATAAGACCCAGTGTGCCAATTCGCTTTTGATGGATCGAAACGGTCATATCTGGGTCACCTACAACAAAGGGGTCGTGGTGCGATATGATGGGGCATCTTTTCGGGTATACCACACAGAAGATGGCCTGAGTCAATACAATATCACTTCCATTATTGAAGATCAGACAGGAACTATCTGGATGGGGAGCATGGGGGGCGGTTTGACCTTATATGATGGAAGTTCCTTTACCACCTACTCTGAAAAGGAGGGAATGAGTAGCAATCGAATCGTAACTTTATTAGAAGACAATCAGGGAAATATTTGGGCGGGAACTGATGATGTTGGCCTGATTGGTTTTGACGGCCAAACCTTTCATTTCTTGACGAAAAAAGATGGTTTGTGTAGCAATGGGCTAGCTGCTTTAAGTTTGGATGAGCAAGGCCGTATTTGGGCTTCTACCATCAAAGGCTTAAATGTACTCCGCCCCGTGCCAGATGGCGAACCCTTCCATTATGAGTGTTTTAATTACCTCAAAAAAGATGGTCTACTCGATGATGATTTTTTGTGGAATAGCAGTTTTATTGACCCAGATAATGTCCTGTGGTTAGGGCATAGACGAACAACTACACTTGTCGACTTGAATACCTACATAGCCCCTAGTCACATTCCCAAAGTAAGTCTGGATCAACTAGCTATCAATGAGCAATTTTTGGATTTTCGCCAATTGGATCAGTCAAATCAACGAGGTGCTTTGAGCTATACGGATGTTCCGCTGTTTAGCAATTATCCAAGCGACCTAAAACTGTCTTTTGATTATAATCACCTGACCTTTTACTTTTCTGCGACTGACTGGACTGCTCCTCATCAGCTCAAATACAGCTACAGAATAGCTGGTCTTAGCAAAGAGTGGAGTACCCCCAGCCCAGAAGCCAAAGCCGATTTTAGAAGTCTGCCAAGTGGCTCCTTTACTTTTGAGCTGAGGGCGAAGGGACCAGCGGGACAGTGGGGACCTACCTTTAGCTATCCCTTTGAGATTGCTCCCCCCTGGTGGCAATCCTGGTGGGCTTATATTGGTTACACCTTGGCTCTGCTGAGTTTAGGTTTGGCCATCAATCGCTTCCAACTGCGGCGACAAATGGAAAAACAGGAAACATTGCGCTTAAAAGAGCTGGACGAGTTTAAAAATGAATTCTACACCAACATCACCCATGAGTTTCGCACCCCGCTGACCATTATCTCAGGGATGGTTGAGCAGATCCAAAATCGGCCAGATGCCTGGAGAGACAAAGGATTGAAGATGATCAAGGAAAATGCTCATGGCTTACTCAGTCTGGTCAATCAGATATTGGATTTGCGAAAATTGGAGTCCAGTACCTTAGCGCTAAATATGGTACAAGGCGATGTCTTGGCCTACATACGGCAGATATCTGAATCCTATCAGTCTTACGCGCAAGGGAAGGGCTTGAAATTGCACTTAATGATTGAGTTGGGACAATTGGTGATGGATTATGATCCAGATAAACTACTGCGGATACTGTCCAATTTACTCTCCAATGCCATTAAATACAGCGAAGAAGGCGATGATATTTACCTAGAGGTAAGACAGGAAAAAGAAAATCCTGACGAATTAGGCCAGCTTCGAATCAGTGTACGGGATACGGGCATTGGTATTCCAGAGGATCAACTGCCCCATATTTTTGATCGCTTTTTCCAAATAGAGCCTCAAGTAGCGAACGGGCAGGATACCGCAGGTAATCGAAATGCCCATTGGATAGGGGGAAGTTCAGGAGTGGGTTTGGCCCTGACCAAAGAATTGGTAGACTTGATGCAGGGAAATATCCGCGTCCATAGCCAACTGGGGCGAGGCACTCACTTTATCGTTAATTTACCCATTCATCAAAAGTCAAAAGTTGAGGTGGGAGAAAAGTTTTTTCAAATCCAGCAAGCCGTACTTGAGAGGGACTTCGTTTCTGCGACAAGGCCATCCAAAGAGCCAAGCCAGTCTATGCAGATCAACTCAGAGACCGATTTGGCAGCATCACCTAGTGCGAGGGTGCTGATCGTTGAAGACAATCCAGATGTCACTCAATACCTAAGGGCCTGTCTTGAGGAGACCTACCAATTGCGCATCGCCAGAAATGGTCAGCGGGGGATTGATGTGGCCATCCAATGGGTGCCTGACCTGATTGTGAGCGATGTAATGATGCCTGAAAAAAATGGGTTTGAGCTTTGCGAAACCCTGAAAAAAGATGAGCGCACCAGCCATATTCCTATCGTTCTCCTTACGGCCAAAGCCGACCTGGAATCTAAGATTGATGGTCTGGAAAGGGGGGCGGATGCCTATCTGACCAAACCTTTTCAGCAAAAGGAATTACTGGTACGGCTGAGAAAATTATTGGAGATTCGCCAAACCTTGCAAGCGCGTTATGGGGCTTTTATGAATGGAGAAAAGATAGGCATCCGTTCCACGAAAAGCTTTAGCTCAGAGGATTTGTTTATGGAAAAATTGCAAAAAACTTTGCAAGACCACCTGAGCGATCCCAATTTTCAAGTGGTCAATCTGTGTAAGCAAATGGTGATGAGTCGAACCCAATTGCACAATAAAATTAAGGCCCTAACTGGCAAATCGACCTCTATCTATGTTCGAACCTTCCGCCTTCAAAAAGCCAGACGTCTTTTAGAGACCAGCGACATGAACGTCAGTGAAGTGGCCTATGAGGTGGGCTTTAAAGACCCCAGTTATTTTTCACGGACTTTTGCAGATACCTTTGGGCTTCCTCCTACTCAAGTCAAGAAAAATTACAATTAGTCTTGCGCTTTACTTGAACGGAGTCCGTCAGTATATTCCACAATGGCGGGCTTAGTTTGACCATCTGCGGGAAGGGGGCACCCCCTAAATTTGTAAAATGTCTGATCTTTTTGTTAAAAAATACCATTATTATTAGGGACTTATTCCTCTGGATCGTTATTTGTACGATGGTTGGTGGCTAAATGCCCTGGCTACTACCTACCCAAATAAACACATACGATCATTTTTACACCCTTTCCAATAACATACGGTTTTTAGCAATAGAAATTCCTCAACTGTCTTAAACCCCACAATATGATCAATTGTGCAGTAGCTAATATGTCGCCCTATGTCCCCTCTGCCGCTATGCCCTGGACAAAGGCTCGCGCCATGCACCTGTATAGGCGAATGACACTTGGAACAGATGTCGACACAATTAATGCCGCTATTCAAATGGACCCTTTGGTACTGGTAGACGATTTGGTCGATGAAGCCCTCGCCACCCCACTAAGTCCTGAACCTCCTTTTGCCAACAAGATCAAAAGCGAGTACGGCCTGGCTTTGTTGGAATCCGTCTTGGAAAAAGACGATTGGGCCAGAAAGTGGATTTTAGAATTGCAAAATAATGGCTTACGGGGTCGGATGGCGCTGTTTTGGCACAACCACTTTGTGACGCGTTTTGATATATACGAGTCTTCCTCCTACATGTATCAATACCACAAATTACTTCAGCAGCATGCTTTAGGTAATTTCAAAGACTTTGTCTATGCCATTGGCTTGACACCAGCCATGCTTATCTTCCTAAATGGCAGCCAAAATACAGCAGGCAGCCCCAATGAGAACTATGCCAGAGAAGTCTATGAGTTGTTCACATTGGGTGTGGATAATGGCTATACCCAAATGGATATTGTAGAAACCGCTCGTGCCCTCACGGGCTACACCAATATCCCTGACGAATGGGGACCGATCCTTTTTGATCCCAATACCTACGACGATGGCGAGAAAACCATCTTTGGCCAAACGGGCAATTGGGGCTATGATGAGGTGATTGACCTCCTTTTTGAACAAAGAGCGGAACAAATTGCCCAATTCATCGCAGGGAAACTCTATCGCCATTTTGTAAATCCAGAGGTGGATGAAGATATGATTACGGATTTGGCGACCATTTTCCGAAATAGCAATTGGGACATCGCTACTTTAATGCGCAGCTTATTTAAAAGCACCCATTTCTTTGACGAAAAAAATAGAGGAACCCTCATCGAAGGGCATCTCGAAACCATTCTGATGTTTTTTAGAGAAGCCCATGTGGAAATCAGTGGTTTGACGGTCTTGGGAATCTATGGCGATACGACCAAAAACGGACAAGCCCTTTTCAATCCCGTAGATGTGGCGGGTTGGCCTGGCAATCGCAGTTGGATCAATACAGATAGCATCAATTATCGCTGGGAATATTTTGAATCGCAGTTGGGGATTTTATTGGTCTTCACCTTTGGCGATTTGGGTGACATGGCCAAGAAAATTACCACTGAAATTGAAGACGTAGAGGTCGTCTGTCGCGATATCGTGGATTATTTCTTGCCCATGGGTTTGCAGTTTGAGACGGATTATGCGGATGCCTTGATCAGTTTTAAAGGAGAAATCCCAGAAAACTACTTTCAGGATGGCACCTGGAATATCAATTACTGGGCCTTACCTCTACAGGTCTATGGCCTGCTAAGGTATCTGGTCCGCATTCCTGAATATCAACTAAAATAATACACCCCATGTGTCAAGATAATAAAAGAAAGGGCATTGATCTAAGCGATAAGCAAGCCCACGAACAGGACCACAAAACCTGGAGCCGCAGAAATTTTTTGCAAACCATTGGCCTGGCTGGAGCGACTAGCTTTAGCCTCAATATGCTCCCCATCACAGGGCTTTATGGCTTTCCCCTTGCTGGCGCAGCCGCTGGCAGTGGAATGGAGAATCGTAAATTGGTTATGATTCGCCTGAAAGGAGGAAATGATGGTTTGAATACCATCGTCCCTATGTATGCCTATGATACCTATCGCGCCGCGCGACCAAGCTTGAGCCATGCTGAAGCGGATTTGATCCAACTCAACGATGACTTCTCTATCCCCACTGTGATGGGTGATCTCCAATCGCTTTGGAATCAGGACAAGATGCGGGTGATCAATTCCGTAGGTTATCCCAACCACAATCTATCCCACTTCACCAGTGCCGATATCATGGCTAGCGGTAATAATAATGTCAATGAAAATGGCGATGGCTGGCTAGCCCGCTATTACACCCAGCTCAATCCAGATTATTTTGAAAATCCACCAGATACGCCCCCCGCTATTAAAATTGGTGGTCCAACAAGCATCCTGTTTAATGACAGCAATAAGGTAGACATCTCTGCCAATTTTAGCACGGCAGATAAATTGGCAGAGTTAGCTGAAACGGGGCTTATCTACAATAACGATGTCGCTCCTGATGACTGCTACTATGGCGAACAGGTGATCTTTCTTCGTACTATTGCCAATGCCGCTACGCGCTACAGCGCAGCCATTTTTGATGCCTATACCAATGGCACCAATGATATGGCGTACACCAGCTCGCTTGGGGAGCAACTCCAACTCGTGGCCCGATTGATCAAGGGGGGCTTGAATACGCAGTTGTACCTGGTGACCTTGGATGGCTTTGATACCCATGTTGGCCAAAATGGTGGGGGTAATCACCTGGGATTGCTCGAAAACCTTAGTCAGGCAGTCAGCCAATTTTATCAAGATCTGGCCATAGGGGATCACGATGGAGATGTATTAGCAATGACTTATTCAGAATTTGGACGTCGCGTAGAGGAAAATGGGGTGAGTGGGACGGATCATGGAACGGCCATGCCCATTATGCTTTTTGGACCCGCTTTAGAAGGGTCGGATGTCCATGGAAAGAACCCTGATTTAACGGATTTGGATATATCGGGTAATCTCCAATTTGGGACTGATTTTCGCGCTATCTATGCCACGATTCTCGAAAATTGGTTTTGTATAGAAGCTGATAAGGTGGATGAAATCCTGGGGGAATCTTATGATCGCCTTACCGATATTGGAATTGCTTGTTCTTCTACTCCAACCAGTACTTTTAGGCCATTAGAACCTGGGCATATCCCCAGCCAGCTCATGCCACTTGGTGGAGGGCAGTACGAACTCACTTTTGACATGGCTACAGGAGCAGATGTACAAGTCGATTTGGTGACCATTTCAGGGCAACACATCCTGTCGCTCAGCAATCGCTATTTCCATCAAGGCAGCCATGTGCTTTCTTTTTCCTTGAGTCATTTGTCTATTGATTGGGTACCAATGGTCTACACCATCCGCAGTAGGCGAAAGGTCGTGAGCAAGCAGTTTATGGCGAGTAGTCGATAATTGGGTTTGGCCTACAGTCCAGGTGTTTTCTTTATCCAGCAATGGCTCTAACGGCTCTAATGGCAGATCGAGCGGCAGTGTGGACGCTGCTCCAATCTTCCCCTTCCGTATAGGCGTCTCCTGCAAAGAATAACTTATCATTGACACTTTCTCCTAGCGTCCTCACCCTTCGCCAATTTTCGTCATCATATACATAGGCGCCATTGATGTAGGGTTCGGCATTCCAGTTTTGGAAAGTGTGTTTGATATAGCTAGCGGAAGCCTTTCCATCAAATAGTTCGTCGAGTTCATTGAGCATATAATTGATCAGATCATCTCCACTCAATTGCGCATAAGGTTGGGTGCCTGTGCCAACGGTAAATAAGCCCAGGATATGCTGATTGGTATTTTGACCATAGGCAGCATCGTAATACAATTTCTGGCCTGCTGATGCAGGGGTAATCTCATAAGCCACAAAAGTGGGATAAAACTTTTCAGAAAATTCGATAAAAGCCTTGTAACCATCCCAAACGGTTACCTTATCAATAGCCTCTAATTTATCGCTGGGCAATTCAGGGCTAAAATTGATGGTCTTGTTTTGGAGCATTTTGACGGGGACGGCAACGATAACCTGGTTGGCTGAAAATTCCTGATCAGCCGTACTAATTTTGATCTCCTCTCCAGCGTAATCAATGGCATTGACGACAGTATTATACCTAATCTTGTCTTTGACTGAAGGCAGGATATACTGCTCAAAAAAGTCAAACCAAGTGGCATTGATGAACTTTTGGTCAATGGTAAAGCCCACTTCTTCTACACTGATCTGATAACCCTCATACAAGCCATAATCCACATTGGGATCATAGGGCGTCGTAGCGATCTCTACTGGAATACTGCTATCATTCACAATCTCATCAAAAACCCCTCTCCCCACATGCAGCCATTCTGCGCCCATTGGGATAGGGAAGTCTGCAAAGCCCCTTATGCGCTTCATTCGGCCACCATAAGTAGAAGAAGCCTCAAGAATTTCAAAATCAATGCCTTGCTGCCGCAGCTGATAGCCTGCTGTAAGCCCCGCTGCTCCCGCACCAATGATGATGACTTTTTGGGAAGGAGTGGAAGGAGTGGGCATATCTTCATCATCGCAAGCACTAAAAACAGTAGGTAGGGGTAGGCTCAGCCCGAGTAGCCCACACATTTTGATGAATTCTTTTCTGTTCATGTCCTAAATTTTACTGTGAATGAGGATCATCTATAGTTAACGAGTAATTTAGATGATTGATTCAAGCTATTTTCTGTACCCAAGATAGCGGATTTGAATCCACGAGGTATTTTAAATCCATAAGTGGGGCTTATCAACAGTTGAGTGGACAATTTAGTGGCTTAAACGGGAAGGGGCTTAAAGTACTTATGTCCTCTTCTTCTGTACGCCCTACTCAAAAATGAGACCCCATTCCCTCAAAAAAAATAACCGCCTCTAAAGTAACTAGATTGTTGATGTGTAAGATTGAGGTAAAAGTTACCATATACTTTTACGCTACAACGAGTCGATACCCAATGCCCTTTAGGGTAATCAATTGTACATTGGTATCCAGTGCGAGATAATTGCGAATTTTGCGAATGTATACATCCAGGTTGCGCGAATTGAAAAAGGAATCATCTCCCCAGATTTGCAAAAGGATTTGTTTGCGCTCGACCTGACCATTGATGTTTTCGCAAAGCATTTTGAGGAGTTCATTTTCTCGATGGGAGAGTTGGACCTGTCGCTCATGGGTACGCAGCTCCATGCGGAGGGGATTGAATTGGATTTGACCCAGTTGAAAGACGTCAGGGAGGGGATTGGTGTTTTTTTGTTGGGTCGTTAATTGTAGTAAATTGTTGATTCTAATAATCAACTCCTCCATACTAAAGGGCTTTTTGATGTAGTCATTACCACCAGAAGAAAAGCCTTTGACCAGGTCTTTGGTTTGATCTTTGGCCGTTAGGTAAATAATGGGAATTTGCGCGTCTGTCTTTCGGATTTCCAAACCAAGGCTAAAGCCATCTTTACCTGGCAGCATCACATCCAATATGCAGATGTCAGGGCAGACCGATTCGTAAGCTTTCAAAGCCAAATGCCCATCAGCTACATGGCTGACTTCAAAACCACTACCCTCCAAGGTCTCTCGGACGATCTTCGCCAAAAAGGGCTCATCTTCTACGTAAAGTATCTTAGTTTTCATCCAATGATTTATTCAAGCGAATATGAAAAGTACTACCTTGATTTAAACGGCTAGTCAGGTGAATATTTCCCTTGTGTTTGTCGATAACAGAGGCGACATAGCTCAATCCCAGACCATGCCCCTTTACATCATGGGTATCTCCAGAGGGAACCCGAAAAAAGCGCTTAAAAACTTTTCCCTGGTCTTCCTTGTCGATGCCAATTCCATTGTCTTTGATATAGAGGTGAATCGCATCTTCAGCCTCTTCCAAACGGATGCTGATGATGGGATGTTCCCGACAGTATTTAATGGCATTATCCAGTAAATTATAAAGTACATTGGTCAAATGAATCTTATCCGCCTGTACTGAAAAATCTTGTCCAACGATTTCTTTTTGTACCGCTGCTTTCTCCTTCTCAAATTGTATTTTCATTGAAGCAAGGACCTCTTCCAGTAAAGTATCCATACGCAGTTTTTCGATTTGTAATTTAGAAGCGCCCTTCTCAAAAATGGACATCTTCAATACCTTATCGACCAATATTTTTAAGCGATTCAATTCTTTTCGCGAAATCTCCAAGTACTCCTTTGTCATGGCCTTATTTTTCAAGACATCGAAATTGGAAAGGGCTTCGAGTGCAACGCTGACGGTGGAAATAGGGGTCTTTAGCTCATGTGTGACATTACTGATGAAATCGTTTTTGAGGTCAATCAATTCTTTCTGCTTCCGCCAATTCTTATAGATGAGGTAAAAGGAAGAACCAATAGCGGCAAAGAGCAAAAAGGCAAAAATCAACTGGTTTTTGATCCTGTTGAGCAGATAGCCACGATAATTAGAAAATACAGCTACATAGCTTTTTTGCTGCATAGGATCATTATAGAAATCAAGGCTTAGCGCATCCGTATTGGACAGCTCATTGACCCTAGTGATTTGATAAGCTTTGATTTCTATAATGATCCTATGCAGCAAAAAAGCTATGTAGCTGTATTTTCTAATTATCGTGG
>JBCBDH010000105.1:0-12886 GCA_038529855.1 Bacteroidota bacterium
GCATTTCCCAGAGCGTGTCGATACCAAACGCCGCCATAGACAAAACCAAAACTTACTGCCGATCCAAGATTGAGTTGACCGAAGGGCCCCTGTCTGACGAACATGATATTCGGTGATAAGAACGCTCCTGACCAGCTTTTATTGCCTCTAATCAATTCAATTTCTGCACCCGCATGCATCGTTAAGCGAAGTGGCAGTCCAGTATTGAGATTTTCATTGATCTGTAAAAAAGATTCGTTGGGGGTATTGAGGTGCTTAATAGAGATGCCTCCATAAAAACGACGGCTATAGGCTAGGATGCCCGCCGATAAATCCAAATAGGTATTGGTTAAACTTTCAGGACGGACCTCTTCCGTGGGAAAAGGCATTCCTCCTGGACTGACAGGTCCCAACTCCGCATCAATCTGATCGAGAAATAAAAAGCGATCCCAATTGATTCGGGCTTGCACAACACTGGCTTCGGTTCCCAGCTTTAGGGAAAAATCTCGATTCACCTGTACGCGATAGGAGAAAAAGGCACTTGCCCGATTGGTCTTTAATAAACCATCGCCAGCATCGTCAGAGAGCAACATCAGCCCAAAGCCACTATTGAGCGTTGGCACAAATTGAGAATAAGCAATCGAGTAGGTACTGTAGGCATTGGGAATAGAAGGCCATTGGTTGCGATAATTAATAGCAATGTGAGGGCCTACTGTATTTCCAGCCAATGCGGGATTCAATTGCAAAGGTGCAGCATAGAATTGGCTGTAGAGGGGGTCCTGTGCATGGAGGCCCAAAACAGCGAAGCATAAAAATGCTAAAAGAGCAAGTATTTGTCTTAACATTGACTGTAATTGACTGTTATCAAAATAGAAAAACGGCTAAGTTTGTGTGGTTCGTATTAAGAAAACTTAATCAAACAATACAAACTATTTCTTAACGTTTCTATAACAATTATGTTAACGATTCACTAAAAGGGAAAATTGCTGCTTTGAAATTTTTTCGAGGTGTGTGCTCTTCCTGGATGTTCTGCGCCAAAATTGTTCGCATAATTAATAGAGAGAGTCATTCGGGCTTATTTGAGAAATCCCCCTCAGGGATAGACGAATCACTTAACCTATAAACTACAAGATATGAAGAATTTCGGGTTAACGCTTCTCCTGATGTGCAGTTTTCTTTACACTTTTGCCAATTCCCCCATCAATTTGAGCAAAACTATCACATGGGATGCCAAGCCCATCGTCCAAAATTCAGGGGAAGGAGCGGGAGTAGAAATCTGGTCTTTTGAAGGAGCCACCTACAATCCACGTCACCCTTCTCTTCCCTACTTTATGGAGCGATTCACACTGGATGCCCCAGGTCAACTGAGCTACGAAATTCGCGATGCTCAATACGAAGCTTTTGATAAAAAACCTTCTCCTGACGACATCTATCTTAGTGAAAACCTCAAAATCAATACAGCTGTTGAGCAAGATAGACGACAATTTTACGGAAAAGTATTCTTTATCCCTATCCGTAAAGTGGGTGCCAGTCGATACGAACGCCTCGTTAGCTTTGAACTAGTGATTCGCCACAGCCCCCAAGCTATCGCTACGCCACGCGGTGGTGGTGGTCCCAATAATTCCATATTGCGCGATGGGAACATATATAAAGTAGCAGTGACTAATACAGGTATGCATACCATCGGCTATGATTTCCTAAAAAATGATCTACAAATCGACATTGATAATGTTGACCCCCGAAAGATTCACCTCTTGGGTAATGGTGGAGGACCACTTCCCGAAGCAGTTGGTGACCCTCGCCCTGAGGATTTACAAGATAACGCCATCCAGATTGTGGGCGAGGAAGATGGTAGCTTTGATGCAGGAGATTACATTTTATTCTATGCAGAGGGTCCCAATAAATGGGTTTATGATACGGCTAAAAATGCCTATGTCCGTAGGACTAATATCTACGATGATAAAAATTATTACTTCATCAAAATTGATGGCCAAGATGGCAAACGCATCGGTAGCCAGACCAGCCTATCTCCTACGGCCTACACCTCTAATGTATTTGACGACTACGACCGCATAGAGGAAGATCGCTACAACATATTATCAGAAGCAAATGGTGCTCAGGGTTCTGGGCAGGAGTGGTTTGGCGATCCCTTCAATCCCACGCGTGAACGCAGCTATGATGCCCTCAACTTTCCCAATCTCAATTTGGAGGAAGATATTCTGCTAAATGTGCGGATGGCCGCAAGAAGTCGGAGTCAATCTCGTTTCTCTGTCACTGCCGCTGGACAAAATTTCAACAGCGCCAATATCAATTCTGTAAATTTTGCGGATAGTGAAACCAGTGACCACGCCACACTAGCCTTAATTTCAGAACGACTAAAAGCCAATGGAGACAATATTCCTGTGACGGTCACCTATCCAGCCGTGGGTGACGGAACCAATGAAGCTTGGTTGGATTATATCGAGGTCAATGTACGCAGGCAATTGACGATGAGTGGTACACAGATGGATTTTCGCGATCAAAAAACAACCGAACACAGCAGTAGTCTTTTTGAAATGAGACAAGCCAATGGCAGTACGGTAGTTTGGGAGGTGAGCGATCCGACACAGGCTAAGCGCCAACAAACCGAACTGAATGGCAGCACTTTGAGCTTTGGGATCAATACCAATAATATTCTTCGAGAATTTATTGCCTTTGACGCCAATGCCAGCTTTGAACAGCCAGAGGCGATCGGTCAAATAGGCAATCAAAACCTACACAGCATTGATAATGTCGATCTGGTGATCATCACACATAAAGACTTTCAGGCAGCGGCAGAGCGATTGGCAGAACATCGTCGCCAACACAGCGAGCTAGCCGTAGAAACGGTTTTGGTCGACGAAGTATACAATGAGTTCTCCTCGGGTCGGGTTGATCCAACCGCCATCCGCGATTTTGCAAGGCTGCTATTTGAGCGGACCTCCCGATTCCGTTATCTTTTGCTTTTTGGTGACGGCTCCTTCGACCCCAGAGATGCCTATGGCTATGGCAAGGAATTCATTCCGGTTTTTGAAACCCACGAATCCATGCTCCCCGTGCTCGCCTATCCTTCCGATGATTATTATGCTTTGCTCAATACAGGAGAGGGTGGTAATCTTCGCGGTGCCCTGGATATTGCTGTAGGCAGAATTCCCACTCGCACAAGTCAAGAAGCGGATGCAGTAGTCAATAAAATCATCAACTACGATTCCTCTCCTAATACTCTGGGAGACTGGCGCAATCGCCTCACTTTCATAGCAGATGATGAGGATGCCAATAAACACATTCGGGATTCTGACACCATTGCAGAAGGAACCAAGGATGATCACCCTGTTTTTAACATCAACAAGGTTTTCTTTGATGCTTTTCAGCAGGAATCTACTCCTGGTGGCGCTCGTTATCCAAAGGCCCAGGAAAGTCTGAACAGAGATATATTCCGCGGTGTATTGGTCGTCAATTATTTGGGGCATGGTGGTTCGAGAGGTTGGGCACAGGAGCGCGTTTTGACACAGGCCGATATCGACAGTTGGAATAATTTTGATAAGCTACCGCTTTTTGTCACCGCAACTTGTTCTTTTACGGGTTATGACGAACCACAGATTACCACGGCTGGTGAGCAAACCTTTTTGAAGGCCGACGGAGGAGCTATTGCGCTCTTCTCCACAACCAGAGCCGTATATGCCACTTCTAATTTCCGCCTAACGACTAATGTATTTGATACCATCTTCCAGCAAGTCTATTCGGAGAGACAGACCATTGGCGAGATTTTGAGAAATGCGAAAAACAGCAGCTCTGCCGATACGACCGGTGATAATGCTCGGAAGTTTACCCTTATCGGTGATCCCTCGATGTTTTTGGCCGTTCCTCGTTTTAACGTCGTAACAACCACCATTAATGGCAATGCTATCTCTACTGGAACCATCGATACCATCAAGGCGCTTCAAAAGGTAACGATTGAAGGATTGGTACAGGATGAGCAGGGTAATGTGATTAGTGATTTTAATGGTAAGGTATATCCAACAATATTTGATAAAGAACTGCAGATAACGACTCTGGCCCAAGACCCGGGAAGCCAGCGAAAAGATTTTAACATTCAAAAAAATATTCTCTTTAAGGGGGTCGCCAGTGTCACCAATGGTCGATTCAAATTCACTTTTGTCGTGCCTAAGGATATTGATTACCAATTTGGTCGGGGCAAGATTAGTTATTATGCAGAAAACGGCAGTATGATAGATGCGCATGGCGAATCCACGGAGATCATAATTGGAGGAGCGGATGAAAATGCCTTAAACGATGATCAAGGCCCTATGGTTGAAGTATTTATGAATAGCGAAGATTTTATATTTGGTGGTAATACTGACCCTGACCCTACCCTGTTAGTCAAACTTTCTGATGACAATGGTATTAATGTTGTAGGAAACAGTATTGGCCATGATTTAACCGGTGTGCTGGATCAAAATACGCAGAACACCTATGTGCTGAACGATTTTTACGAAGCAGAGCTAGACGATTATACCAGAGGAGAAGTGCGATTCCCTCTTTTCGATTTGGCTCCCGGAAAACATGAAATACGGGTAAAAGCCTGGGATATTGCCAACAATTCTTCCGAAGGATTTACGGAGTTTTTTGTGGCAGATTCCGAAGCATCGGCCCTGAGCCATGTCCTCAACTATCCCAATCCCTTTACCACCAATACCGATTTCCGGTTTGAATACAACCAACGCAATCAAAGCATTGATGTGCAGGTCCAGATATTCACTGTCTCTGGCCGATTGGTCAAAACCATTCAGGATCAACTCTTCAATGAGGGGGGATCGCTGCGCTTGAATTGGGATGGAAAAGACGACTATGGCGACCAGTTGGCAAAAGGTGTTTATGTCTACAAAATAAAAGTACAATCCGCTGAAAATCTGGATGAACGCAACCGTGCAGAGAGCGATTTTGAACGGCTTGTTATACTTAAATAATTTATGTGTGTTTTGTAGGAAGATTTACACAATAACTTGCCCTACAAATCATTATATTTGCAGAACTTTTTAGAAACCAGACATAGAATCATGAAGAAATTATCCTTTCAAATTGCAGTGTTCGTCTTGGCTTGCTGCTTTATCCTACCTAGCCAGACTATGGCGCAGTTTACGATAGAGTGCGAGAATGGTCGCAACCCGATTACTGGTGAGCTTTGCGTCAACTCCATTATCACTGCAGTTCCCTTCCTGCGAATCGTCCCCGATGCCCGCTCCGGCGCTATGGGTGATGTCGGCATCGCCATCTCTCCTGATGCCAATGCAATGCACTCCAATGCATCTAAACTGGCCTTTGTTCAGGATGATCTAGGCATCTCTGCCACCTATACTCCTTGGTTGAGAGCTCTAGGCTTGCAAGATGTTTATTTGGCTTACCTGACGGCCTACAAGCGCCTCGATGATTTGCAAACTGTAGGCTTTGGTCTGCGCTATTTCTCTTTGGGAAGTATCTCTTTTACAGATGATAATGGCCAGGCCATCGGAACTGGCCGTCCAAATGAATTTGAAATAACCGTCGCTTATGCCAGAAAGCTCTCTGAGAAATTCTCCGTCGCTTTTAGTCCTAAGTTTATTTATTCCAATCTGGCATCTGGACAAACCATCGGTGATGTAGAAATCACCCCTGGTATTGGCGGTGCAGCTGATTTATCTTTGACCTATATCACCGATCTCAATCTCGCTGCCAATGATGCACAGTTGACCATCGGTGCAGCCCTAACCAATTTGGGAACTAAAATTTCCTACACTCGGTCAACCAATAGAGATTTTATTCCTGCCAACCTTGGTTTAGGAGGTGCTTTGGAATTGAACTTTGATGAATTTAACAGCTTTACCATTGCTGCTGATATCAATAAACTATTGGTGCCTACACCTTGTCTAGGTGATCGAGCCACTTGTGATACCGATAATAATGGTATTCCCGACTACAAGGAACAATCTATGTTTGCCGGTCTGTTGGGCTCCTTTAGCGATGCCCCTGAGGGCTTCTCAGAAGAGATGCGGGAATTGATGTATTCCTTTGGTATTGAATACTGGTATGACAGACAATTTGCGGTTCGCGCTGGTTACTACACCGAACATGCCACTAAGGGTAATCGAAAGTTCTTTACGGTTGGTTTGGGACTCAAATACAATATTTTTGGTTTGAACTTCTCTTACCTCGTTCCAACCACCAATCAACGCAATCCATTGGACAATACGCTGCGTTTCTCCTTATTATTTGACTTTGCCGCTTTTGAGGCAGATGAGGAATAAACCCACAGCATAGCGCCAATAAAAAAGCCCTGTAATCAATTTGCAGGGCTTTTTTATTGGGATTCCTTTTAGCGCTTAAATACGGATTTGCGAAATAAAAACCCTTCTTCTCCAAAAGCGACCATCCAATAATGACCAGGTCCCAAATGAGCAGGCCAAGAAATCGGGTCATGCATCGACGACAGCTCTTGCTGAAATAGCACTCGACCCAAGCCATCTACCCATTGCAAGAGCATAGGTCGCGAAGTCGTACCCGACAAGAAAAATTGCTCGCCAATGGGATTGGGGTAAAGCGTATATTCCTTTTCTGTTGACAATTCGGCTTGGATACTCACAATGGGATCAATCCACTGAAGAATAGAAAAGCTATATAATCGGGGCGATAAATTAATCAGCGAAACCCCTTCTGAGGAAATAAAGCCCTCCCCTTTTCGACTAAAAGTCAAACCCTCTGTCTGCCCATTAGACAGGGTCGAGCCCAATTCTATCTTTCGCCTATTTCCTTGAAAAAAGCGGGTATCTGGATAATCAAAAAGCAACCACATAAAATTGCTCAACCCAACATAACCCAATAACAGCACATGGCCCTCTTCGTCGATATCCGCTGCTGTGATCAAGCCCTCTGCCACCATCGAATCGCGTACCTGAGCGATGTGCTCTCCTGGACTATTGGGCAGCGTGTAGTGCCGAGTCTGACCATCTACCCAGTTTTTGGAAAAAAGATGCAGACTATCGCCGTGAGCAAAAAAGGCTTCACAATCAAAATTGTGATTATTCTGGCTGGGCGTAAAATCGTTTTGATCGCTGTAACTAAACTCGATCAATTCAGGCATTGCCATAGGATCACTAAGTTCAGATTTGAGGAAGCGATAGATGCGCAGATCCATTCGGTCACCCGAATTATTACCAAAATCGCCAATGTAAAGATAGGTATTGTCCTCCGCCAATTCCTCCCAATCCCTATTCATGGCATTGCCCAGACTAAGACTTTGCAGAATGCTTCCATTGAGTGTGTCCAATTCGAATAATTGCGGGGCATTTCCTCCGTCGTTTTGCGTCCACAGGCGATCCATCGTAAACGCTAGACCGGAGTTTTCGTCTACCTCAGCAGGGAGATTGGCGATAAGGGACAGACTGTATTCAGTATCAGCATACCTACAGGAGCCATCATTATTGAGGGCATTGGCATCGTAGTTGATGGCCTGAGGATCGGTACAGCCAGCTTGGGCGAAGCTGTACGGAGAATGGGAGAGCAGCAAACAAAAGACGAGACTGCTCCACCAACACACACGAAAAAGAGCTTTCATAGATTAAGACTTTAAAGCTAAAAAAGAACACTGCAAACCTATAAGCCGGATTCTGTTATCTCCTCCCGAAAGAGGAGACCTCTATCATTTATCTAGCACTGACCTCGCGATCAGCGTCTATCTGCCTACCCCTCCCGATGCCTACTCTCCAAAGAAAATAGTCAATAAGCGAGCAACTCATTTTCCCGAAGGAACCCGGGATATACGTGGCATTTCAACCCACAAGGTTTATCCCCTCTCCCTGTTGCCAGGGAAAGACGTGCGCTCTTACCACACGTTTTCACCCTTACCTCGATCCTGAGATCGCGGCGGTAATTTTCTGTGACACTTGCTGTCTTCGACTAGCGAAGCCCATCCGTTAGATGGTGTGGCGCTCTGTGTTGTCCGGACTTTCCTCATCTCCAAATTGGAGCCGCGATAGAGCAGTTTGCAGTGTATACCTTGATCGTGTGTAAATGGAGAGGGAAATTAGGGCTTTTTTAGGAATTTTTCACCTTACACAATCCTGTGGGGCGAAACAATTGGTCACCCATGACATATCCCTCGCGAAGAACAGCGACTATTGCGCCATCTGCGAGATCGGTATTTTGGATGGTTTTTTCGACGACGGAGAAATCGGGGAGCTGGTTAAAAGGAGCAGCTAATGGCTTTATATTATACTTTTGAAGAATGCTAAGTAAAGGTGCTTTGCATTGGTCATAATGCTGCTGGATGGTTTCCTGATCTTTGGGTATTTCGATTAATTCAAGGGCCTTTTTCAATTCTTCCTCCAGTCGATCCAATTCGTGGATCACAGACAGCAAAAATGCACGGCGATCCGCTACTCTTGCAGCCTGCTCTGTCTTTAGCTCCTGTCGCAGCGCTGCGGTTTCCTGAAGTCCCCGAAGCATTTGCTTTCTCAGTTTTTCTATATCCTTGATCATAATGGCCTTTTTGAACTAGCGAAAACGAATAGTGAGCGTATCTCCAGGTTGTAATCTCCTGGGATTGGCCACTGCATTTTGCTTTCCAATCAAATAGCCCGCATTGGGGTCATTATAGAATAATTGTCCTAAGTCAACAAGACGATCTCCTTCCTGGATGATGTACTCGATTTGACTTACCTCTTGTGTTTGCAGGGCTTCGATTTGGGTCTGTAGGGCTTGATTTGCCTTTTTGTAGTGGTCGATAGAATCATTACTGATAATAATGGACTGCTTGACGGGTGGCAAGGGGCGCTGGGTGCAGATGAGATTTAGCAAGGGCAGCGTCAATAGCAAAAGGACCAAATTATTAAATCGCCGCTTTTGGCGGTGCATCGCCTCCCGATGATCTCGCTGGCTGGTTTTTAGCTCGCCCTCAAGGGATACCCTTGCCTTGATATTTTCGACATGCTGGCTTTCCACTTCATTGAGCAAAGACCACTGAACGAGGTCAGTCTCACAGGAGGGACAGTTGGTCGCTATAGGGTTGAGTTTTTTATATTGACAAACTGGGCAATCCATATTTGATTGATTTGCAGACGTATTTTGGCAAAATGTCGAGCTTTTCCTTAATTTTCAATAGTAAATCGACGTTTATTTTGATAAAAAACGTTTATCTGTTGAGATTCTCGTTATTTATTCTCCAAATGTAGGAGGAATTTTAGATTTTGGATTAAAATTTGTAGTAACATGTCGATTAGGGTCCCTCAACCAGCTTTCCGGTCTAAGCGTATTTGTTGTGGGACAATCGCTGCAGCATGAAAGGCTTACTCTCAACAGATCGTCCTATTAATCAAAAGCAATTTGCTTACTTGCTCATTGCACTGGTGTGCTTTGTCATCGCCTTTGCCTTTAATTGGTATATTGAGCGCTCAGTTAATCTCGAAAAATACATCAAACGCATCGAGGCCCATCTTCATCAACAAGAGGAAGAAGTCGATCTATTTTTCAAAAACAGATCGTTGATTAAAAAGCTACTACTCTTTCAAAAAGGCGTTCCTCAAGGCCAGCTTTCCAAAGAATCACAAGACTTACTGGCCGAGCTATCACAGAAGCCCTTTACGGTATCTATCTTTCAAGGAGATTCCCTGATCTTTTGGTCCAATAATCACGCCCTCCCCTATCGGGAAGAATACCAAGTGGGCAGAAATCAACAGATCAATCGACTGACGAGGCTGCGCAATGGCTATTATGAGCTCATTCGTCGACAATTTCAGGATGAGACCTTTGGCAGTTATAATTTGGTGGGTTTGGTTCCCATCAAATACGAGTATGAACTAGAGAGCCATTATCTACAAGATCAATTTGTAGTAGATGAGCGAATTCCTACTGATATCTCCCTCACCAAACAAGTTAGCTCCTTTCCCCTCCAATCGGCCAATGGTCAAATTATCGCTTACCTGACGGTCAATCGCCCGATAAGTGACTTGGGGCAGTTGCGTTTGCTTTTGGTCCTCAATTTGATAGGCTTTTTCTTTTTGGCCTTGTTTATCAATAACCTGGCGAAAAGGACGGCAAGACCCAAATATCCCTGGCTGGGGGCGGCTTTTTTGATTACCGTCGTTTTTGGTATTCGCTTGATTAGTGTCGTATTTAATTGGACGGAAAAGGTACAGGAGATTTCGCTATTTGCCCATAATTTTACCACGACGCTCAGTAGTTCGCTTGGCGACTTGATCATCAATATTGTTTTGCTGCTTTGGGTCATGATCTTTTTCCACAAAGAGGCCAAACTTCGCTCTTTTGACCATCTGTCGGGTGGCGTTAAATTTGGGCTGACCTCACTGAACTACTTCTCTATACTCATCGGTATCTTTATCATCACCAGCGTATTCAAAAATCTGGTGTTTAATACCTCGATCACCTTTGATTTTGATAATGTCTTCAATCTGGACATCTACAGTCTCATTGCCATCATTGGGGTCATTCTATTATTGATTGCCTTGTTTTTATTTAGCCATCGGATGATGTTGGCCATCGTTCGAATTGGCTTAAATCGACATATACGACTGGCTGCATTGGGGCTGGCCACCTTATCGACCATTCCCTTTCTCCTGGCGACCGATTTGTTGCTGCCGATGGTCTATCTCTTGCTGATTGCCTTCGTCTTTATTTTGATCTTTGACCTTTTTGTGGATAGCAATACCATCAACTTTACCTGGCTGGTCATTTGGTTGGTTATTCTTTCTGCTTTTCCCTCTATCTTATTGTTTAAGTACAATGCCTATAAAGATCGGATTGTCCGTTTGGGATATGCCAAAGAGTTATCTATATCCCGCGATAGTTTTGCGGAAAATTCACTAGACCACCTCAACAAAAACATCAGCAGCGATAATTTTATCAAATTGGAAGTAGCCAAACCCTTCCCCTTTCAATTTGATAAGGCCAAGCTCAAAAAACAAATCAATAAGTTTTACACCAGTGACAACTACCTATTCTACAACTACACCTACGATATTTTTGCCTACAACAAATACGATGAGCCTGCCATCAAGGATCAAAAGGAACAACTTCAATCCTTTGGTCGAAAATTAATCAATGCCTCCCCCACTAGCATTCCCGACCTTAGCCATTGGACCAATGACCTTGGACAGTCGGTTTACATCATGCACATCAGTATTCCTATCCGCAATAATCCCGATAATCCTTTAAATCTATTTTTGGAATTTTATCGCAACCGAAGAGATCAATCAAAGGTCTACACCGAATTGCTGGTAGACAAACAATACAAGAACCTCAAAGAGCTGGGGAAATACGAATATGCCGTTTATAAAAATCGACAATTGGTAGACTCTGAAGGCTCGATCTACGGTTCGGTATTCGATCTAAAAAGTGTTCCAGCGGTTTATAATGGGGCCGAACAAATAGATGGCGAGCGCTCCAATATGATTTATAATGCAGGGGATGAGGTCATCGTCGTTATCGGTAAGAATAAGGAAATGTTCATCAATGCCATTTCCCTGTTCTCCTATATTTTTGGGATGTTGATTGCACTGGTGCTCATTTTTGCCTTACTCAATAGCTTTACGAGCATCCTTCCCAATACCCTGAGCTTCACCCTCAATCGGCGCCCCTCGCTCAAGAATAGAATTCAGCTATCAGTCATTGCCCTCATCGTGATTTCCTTTGTCATCATCGGATTTGTCACCGTATGGTTTTTCCAAACTTCTTCAGAAGACTATCACGAAAAAAGACTCGAACGCAAAACGCGCTCCGTTCTCTCAGATGCCAAACACGAGCTGGACCTACTCTTTACCGAAGGAGACTCCGCCGTCGATTTATCCCAAATCGTGCGCCCTTTGTCCAGGGTTCATCGGATGGATATTAACCTCTATGACTTATCAGGACGGCTAGTAAGCTCTTCAGAAGAAGATATTTTTAATAAAGGCATCATCTCCAAGCAGATGGCTCCTTTCTCCTACTACACCCTATCGCGTTATGGCAATAATGAATTTGTACAAGAAACGGAGAAGATTGGAACGCTGGAATACAAATCAGCCTATGTGCCTCTAAAAATCAATACGGAGCAAGGAGAAAAAACCCTGGGTTTTCTCGGACTCCCCTATTACTCCAAACAGAGTAAACTTCGCAGCGACATCACCGTCTTTATGAGTACACTACTCAATGTATATGTCTTTCTATTACTCATTGCAGGGGGTATCGCCATCGCTGTAGCTAATTCCATCACCCGCCCCTTGGCCAAGATTGGCGACAAGCTCAAACAGGTCAAGCTGGGGATGCGCAATGAACCGCTGGAATGGAAAAGCCAGGATGAGTTGGGCGAATTGATTATGGAATACAATCGCATGATCAAAAAGCTGGAAGACAGTGCCGATCGATTGGCCCAATCTGAGCGCGAAGGAGCCTGGCGCGAAATGGCCAAACAGGTCGCCCATGAGATCAAGAATCCGCTGACGCCCATGAAGCTCAGCATCCAATACCTTCAACACGCTTTCCGTTCCAATCCTCAAGATATTGAGCCTTTGCTCAAACGCGTTTCTGGTACCCTTATCGAACAGATTGATAATCTGGCTCAAATTGCTTCAGAGTTTTCCAATTTTGCCAAAATGCCGAGAGCTGAAAACCAAAAGGTAGTTCTCAATCAATTGGTTCGTTCAGTATTTGATCTGTTTAGCAATGAGTGTCACGATATGGATTTGCATCTCAATCTGGTCATGGCAGAGGATCAGTTTACGGTTTATGCTGATAAGAATCACCTGATGCGCGTCCTCAATAATCTACTCAAAAATGCCATCCAGGCCATTCCAGATGGTCGTCATGGCGATGTCTTGGTACATCTCTACCAAAAGGACAATCAAGCCATCATCAAGGTAAGCGA
>JBCBDH010000106.1:0-12814 GCA_038529855.1 Bacteroidota bacterium
CTCCCCTTTGGCAATGGAGCAGAACGCGTACTCCGCAACCAGCAAGTAGGCGGCCATTTTGCCAATATCAATTTTAATGTACATACCAATGCTCATCTGTTCCGCGGGATGCTGGAAGGAATCGTCTACTCCCTACGCTATGGTATTGAGGTGATGGAAGAAATGGGTATGAAACCCAAAGTCATCCGCGCTGGCCACGCCAATCTTTTCTTCAGCGAGGTCTTTCGCACCGCTCTTGCCACCTGCGCCAATACTCAAATCGAGCTCTACCAAACCGATGGTGCCCAAGGCGCAGCCAGAGGCGCAGCGATCGGTATTGGCGCTTTGGATACGGACAGCGCCTTCCAGGGTCTAGAAAAAATCAAAGAAATTGAACCTGACTTAGCCAGCCAAGCAGCTTATGAAGCGGCTTATCAAAAATGGAAACGATTGTTAGAGGTGAGATTGAAGTATGGAGGATAAAATTCGCTCCTCCTAGTCGCTTGAAAGACTACTTATTTTAAGTGTATGGGTGACCACACTCCCCTCAGACACATTCCTACAATTCAAATATCAACTCACCTCTCCAAATAAATATCCACCGCCTCAGCCGCTGCACGACCTTCCGCAATCGCCCAAACCACCAAAGACTGCCCCCTGCGCATATCTCCTGCTACAAAGACCTTATCAATATTAGTCTGGTAATTTTGATCACGGACATTTCCCTTGTCATTGATGTCAACCCCTAATTGCTCTAGCAAGCCTTCAAATTGGGGGTGGACGTAGCCCAAGGCCAGGAGTACCATATCTGCAGGAATTTCGCGTTCCGTATTGGGGATGGGCCTCAGTTGGGCGCGGCTGCCATTGGGAGGGGTGTCCCATTCTACATCTACGACCTTTAGCGCTCGAAGCTGACCATCATCATTAGTGAGAAAGGCTTGGGTGAGGATGGCCCATTGCCGATCACAGCCCTCTTCATGGGAGGTAGAGCTGCGGAGTTGCATGGGCCAGAGGGGCCAAGGAGTACTGGCATCGCGGCTGCTTGGGGGTTTGCCTAGTAGCTCGATCTGGGTGACGGAGCGGGCGGATTGGCGGTTGGCAGTGCCGACGCAGTCAGAGCCCGTATCGCCACCACCGAGGACGATAACGTGTTTGTCTTTAGCGAGAAGGGGGTCGCCAGATAGGAAGAGATCGCCAGCGACGCGTTGATTGCTTTGTTGGAGATAATCCATGGCAAAGTGGATGCCTTTGGCGGAGCGGCCAGGAAGTTGGAGATCGCGAGGAACGGTGGAGCCACCGCATAAAACCAGGGCATCAAATTGATCCATCAAATCCGAAACGGCTATATTGACACCAACATGAGCTCGGGTTTGAAAGCGGATTCCTTCAGCTTCCAGGATGGCCAGGCGACGATCCAACACCCATTTTTCCAATTTAAAATCGGGGATACCATAGCGTAGGAGTCCACCAATGCGATCGCTTCGCTCAAAAACGGTGACCAGATGACCCGCATAGTTGAGTTGGGCGGCAGCGGCCAAACCCGCAGGGCCCGAGCCAATGACTGCTACTTTTTTTCCACTGCGGATAGCTGGTGGCTTTGGACGGATCAACCCCTTTTCGAAGGCCGCTTCTGTAATGTGTTTTTCAATCAGCTCGATAGCTACTGCATCTTGATTGATGCCTAGCACACAAGCTGATTCGCAGGGAGCAGGACAAATACGACCCGTAAATTCAGGAAAATTATTGGTACTACTCAGTATTTCATAGGCCAAGTCCCAATGACCTTCGTCTACCGCTTCATTAAACTCAGGGATGACATTTCCCAATGGGCAGGCACTATGACAAAAAGGAACGCCACAATCCATACAACGCGTGGCCTGCTGCTGCACCTGCTCCTTAGCCATAGGTTGTTCGACGGCCTTGTAATCCTTTAATCTTTCGATCACGGGACGTTTGGGCGCAAAGGCCTTGTCATATTTTAAAAAACCTCGGATATCCCCCATGGTATTGTTGATTTATACTGCTTGACGAATGTGTTGTTTTTTGAGGACGGCCTTGTATTCTTTGGGCATAACTTTAATAAACCGTCGTTTACCTTCCTCCCAATTATTGAGTAAGGCCAATGCTTTGGAACTGCTGGTATAGCGAAAGTGATTGCGAATAAGGGTGCGAAGGCGTTTTTCATCCGCCTTGTCTAAGGGGTCCAAATCAACCATTTCTCTGTTGCATTGCTTTTGGAAGTCTTCGTTCTCCTCATAGATAAAAGCCATTCCACCACTCATCCCCGCGGCAAAATTGCGCCCACAAGTCCCCAAAACCACAACTACACCTCCCGTCATATATTCACAGCCATGATCGCCAATGCCCTCAATAACCGCTTGTGCCCCTGAATTGCGAACCGCAAATCGCTCCCCAGCTCGCCCTTTGATATAAGCCTCCCCAGAGGTCGCTCCATAAAGTGCCACATTACCAATGATGATGTTCTGATCCGCCTCAAAAGTCGCTTTGCGATCGGGACAGACGATCAACTTCGCTCCAGAAAGTCCCTTGCCAAAATAATCGTTGGCTTCTCCCTCTAGAAGAAGTCTCAAACCCTTGGCGGCAAAAGCAGCAAAGCTCTGCCCAGCTGATCCACGGAAGCGAAATTGCAAAGTATCTGTGGCTAAGCCCTCAGCCCCATAGCGGCTGGAAATTTCATTAGAGAGCAAGGTGCCAACCGCGCGATCGGTATTTTTAATGGAGAAAATAGTGGAATGTCCTTTTCGATGGTCAAGAGCAATCTTTGTCGATTCGAGTAGGCGCCAGTCCAGCACTTGTTCCAATCCGTGGTCCTGCTCCACGTTTTTGTATTGACCAACAGCTGGTCCTGTGACTTCCTTGTAAAGGAGTGGACTCAAATCCAAGGTTTTAGATTTCCAGTGGGGTAAATCCTTTTTCACCCTGAGTAATTCCACATGCCCTACCATCTCATTGACGGTTCTAAAACCCAAATCGGCCATAATCTCTCGTAAGTCCTGGGCTAAAAAGCGGAAAAAGTGAATCAAGTGTTCGGGATTTCCAGCATAGCGCTTACGCAGTTCAGGGTCTTGGGTGGCAATACCTACTGGACAAGTATTGAGGTGACATTTGCGCATGAGGATACATCCTTCTACGACAAGGGCAGCTGTGGCAATTCCCCACTCTTCTGCCCCAAGCAGGGTGGCAATCGCCAAATCGCGCCCCGTTCGAATTTGCCCATCAGTTTGTAAGACCACTCGATCACGCAGTCGATTTTTTACCAAGGTTTGGTGAGTCTCTGCCAGCCCCAATTCCCAGGGCAAACCCGCGTGGCGAATAGAACTCAGAGGAGAAGCCCCTGTTCCACCATCGTGTCCAGAGATGAGGATGGCATCAGCATGGGCTTTGGCGACCCCAGAGGCAATGATGCCTACTCCAGCCTTGGCCACCAATTTAACATTGATCCGCGCCGCCCGATTCGCATTTTTTAAATCAAAAATCAACTGGGCCAGATCCTCAATAGAATAAATATCATGATGTGGTGGTGGAGAAATTAAACCCACTCCAGGCGTCGCATGTCTAACCCGACCAATCCACTCATTGACCTTATGCCCAGGCAGTTGGCCTCCTTCGCCTGGCTTGGCCCCCTGGGCCATTTTGATTTGCAATTCTTTAGCACTACTCAAATAATAACTTGTTACACCAAAACGCCCTGAAGCCACTTGTTTAGTTGCCGAACAAGCACTATCGCCATTGGGCAAAGGCTGATAACGAACTTCGTCCTCTCCTCCTTCCCCACTATTACTTTTGCCCCCAATGCGGTTCATCGCAATAGCCAAGGTGCGATGCGCTTCATCAGAGATAGAGCCAAAAGACATCGCTCCAGTAACAAAACGCTTCATGATAGCTTCGACAGATTCCACTTCATCAATGGGAACGGAAGTACTTTTGCGAAAAGTCAGTAGCCCTCTAAGCGTACAAGCCTGTTCGCTTTGCCGATCAATAAGCCTTGCATATTTTTTATAGGTTTGGTAATTGCCCGTGCGCGTTGCATATTGTAATAAATGGATGGTTTGAGGATTGAAAAGATGGTACTCGCCATTTCGTTTCCACTGGTATAATCCACCTGGTCGCAATTTAGGCCGATCGGATAATTTAGGTGGATAAGCACTTTGGTGATGCATCAATACCTCTTTGGCCACCCCATCAAAACCAATTCCGCCAATTCGCGAGACGGTGCCAGTAAAGCAAAGGGCAATCATGTCTTTCGCCAAGCCAAGAGCTTCAAAAATTTGTGCGCCCTTATAAGACTTCAAGGTAGAAATCCCAATTTTAGACATAATTTTTAGCAATCCCTTTCCAACGGCCTTGGTGTATATCTGACAAAGTCGGGGTAGGGTTTGCCCTTCTTCAAAACATCCAATACGCTTTAAGCGAGCGATACTTGAAAAAACCAAATAGGGATTAATCGCATCCGCTCCATAACCAATTAAGGTGGCAAAATGATGCGTCTCTCGAACATCGCCAGCCTCAACGACCAGAGATACCAGGGTTCGCCTGCCAATTCGAGAGAGGTGATGATGAATAGCCCCCGTAGCGAGTAGACTGGGAATAGCCGCCCATTCCTTATCAAGGCTGCGATCGGATAAAAGAAGGATATTATAGCCTTTTCTAGACAGGTCTTCTGCTTCTGCACAGATTTGATCAATGGCGGCTTTGAGTCGCCCTTTTTGACCATCTGCTTGAAAAACAATATTGATCTTTCCAGTTCGAAAGTCAGGGTGACGAAGGTCTTGAAGACGGCTCAGGTCTTTATTGCTCAATACAGGCTGATCCAGATGGATAAATTGAGCATGTTGGGGACTGGCCTCCAGGATGTTGCCTGTACTGCCCAATTTGGTAAATAAGGACATGACTGGTCGCTCGCGAATAGGATCAATTGGGGGATTAGTCACCTGGGCAAAAAGTTGTTTGAAATAATTGGCCAGGTGTTGTGGATGATGGGAAAGAATCGCCAGTGGGGTATCTGCTCCCATCGAGCCAATGGGGTCCTTACCTACTCGAATCATTGGAGCAATGATCATATTGAGGTCTTCCTTGGTATAACCAAAGGCTTGCTGTAGGACCAATAATTCTTTTTCATCAAGCTCAATAGAGGGATGAATAGCTATCGGAAAATCGCTTAAAGTCTTTTTGTAATCGCTGAGCCAACGCTGATAAGGCAAACGCTGGCAAACGATCTGTTTGAGCTCTTCATCCCCAATGATTCGCGACTCTTCCAAATCAGCAATCAACATTTTCCCTGGTTGCAATCGACCTTTGAAAACGATTTTTTGAGCTTCAATAGGCAAAGCGCCTGCCTCAGAAGCGACGATCAACGTATCGTCATCTGTGAGCATGTAACGAGAAGGGCGCAGGCCATTTCGATCAAGGGTCGCACCAACGAGGATACCATCAGTAAACATAATGGAGGCTGGTCCATCCCAGGCTTCCATAAGGTTTTCGTGGTACTCATAAAAGGCTTTTTTATAATCAGCCATTTGATCATCGTGCTGCCAAGCCTCTGGGATCATCATCATCAAGGCATGTGGCAGCGTCCTGCCATTGAGCACCAAAAACTCAAGGATATTATCAAAACTACCAGAATCTGAAAGGTTCTGACCAAGAATGGGGAAAAGCATATCCATCTCCTCCTCACTAAAAGTAGCAGAAGCCAATAGCTGTTCTTTACTGGACCACCAATTGATATTGCCTTTGATCGTATTGATTTCTCCATTATGGGCAATGTAGCGGAAAGGCTGCGCCAGCTTCCATTTAGGGATGGTATTGGTTGAGAAGCGAGAATGTACCAAGGCAATGGCCGATCTAAAGTCAGGGTCTTGCAGATCGGGATAGTGAGGGCGAAGTTGATAAGTGGTCAATTGACCTTTGTAGATGATCGTCTTATAAGATAGGGAGGCGATGTAAAAGGTGTCAATCGTCTGTGGATAGGTCCTGTGAATATGGTGACTGGCGTATTTGCGCAAGACATATAAGCGTCTTTCCAAAGCGCTAGGCTTCATAGCTTTTCGCGATTTGACAAATACCTGTTCGATAATTGGAGCCGATTCTCGGGCCGAAAGCCCTATAGTTTGGGTCTGGGTGGGTACTTTGCGATAAGCAATAAGCTCAAGCCCCAACTCGTCGATGTAATCATTGAGTAGAATCCGACATTGTGCAGACCATTCTTTTTGATTGGGAAAAAAGACCATTCCCACGCCATAGCTACCCAACTCGGGCAGATCAAAATCCAGCTCCTGGCTTTTCTTTTCGAAAAACAAATGAGGCATCTGTACTAGTATACCCGCTCCATCTCCAGAATCAGGTTCACTGCCACAAGCACCGCGATGCTCCATATTTTGCAACATAGCCAGCGCGTCTTCGACTAATTGATGTGTTTTATTCCCCTTGAGCTGAGCAATTAAGCCTGTGCCGCAGGCATCGCTTTCTAATTGAGGAAGGTATAAACCCTGCTGTTCCTTGTCGTTTCTCATTGGGCATGGTTTGCAGGTTTTATTTTGGTTAAGAGCCAGCCCTTTGATCTATCTCAATCGGTGAAAATGCACAGAAAAAAGCTTCCCATAAGTTGGGGAATTGAAATATTAGTTGCTGAAGGAGGGATTTTTTTTTAGAAGAATATAATTTTTTCCTGCTTCCTAAAAAATCTACCTGAGTCAATTAGATTCCTGTTTTGAGCCAGGCAAAAGGCCGAATTACAAATATACTAACAAAATACTGTATTTGTCAATGATAGCAAAATATTTAAATTATCTTATAAAAATAAACGCAATAAAGATTACAATTATTTAACAATTACGAAATAAATAATTAATATTTGAATTGAAATTATTTTTTGTTTTTTTGCCCTTTAGGCATATAAAATTTGTTAGCAGGGGGCTTATGATCAATCTCATTGGGAAGTAAGGTATCCACACTTCATAGTCATATTTAACTCATTTCTAATGTGTTACGTTCATTTTTTTCTCTCAGAAGGTCAAATTCCTTACAATTTGGCTGCCTAGTTCCACTCTGTCGATTTTTTGCCATGAAATTTGCTATTGAAATGATGAATCAACCCCAAGGATGGGTCCTGTAATTTCAAATAAAGAGTTCAACATGCGTAATTTTTACTTTAGCACACTTGTCACTTTGCTGTTTTCTACTGTCTTGCCTGCTCTTATCCATGCCCAAGTTTATGTCGATATTAATGCCTCTGGTAATAATGATGGAAGTTCTTGGGCGAATGCCTATGAGGACATTCAGCAGGCCCTAAATGCAGAGGCTCCTGAAATATGGGTGGCCAAAGGCACCTACAAACCAGGAAAAAGCAATGCTGATTCAACGGCGACCTTTAGCGTTAATTATCCCGTAAGAATTTATGGGGGCTTTGCAGGAACGGAGAATTCATTGGCACAAAGGGATGTCGAAAATAATCAAGTTCGTTTGAGTGGCGATTTGCAAGGGAATGATGTATCAGGAGATTTTCTCAACTTTCGCAGTGATAATGTGCTCCATGTAATGTATGTGGATAGCATGATCAATGCTCCAGTTGTTTTGGATGGTTTGTACATTTCTGGAGGTCGCACTTCGCTGTATACGGATCAGCCCGAATATGTCCATCGCGGCGGAGGGATTTATGCCCTTAGCGTCATGGAACTCAATAATTGTCATTTTGATAATAATTTTGGCGTGACTGCGGCAGCCCTCTATCTAAGCGGTAGTATTGGCAATGTCGATCACTCCAAAATAACCAATTGTACCTTTACACAAAATTACGCAACAGCCCGCGCTTGTATCTACACCAATTTTTCATCAGATATTCTAATCGAAGACTGCGAATTCAAGGACAATACAGGGATATCAGAGGCGTCTTTTATCCTGCCTTCTGCGATTACATCACGATCAATCGATGCACCTTTGACAATAATACCAATCCCAATGGCTTTGGCTCTTCGATCTGGAATTGGCACAGTAGCAATCTATTTATTACCAATAGTGTATTCAAAAATAACTTTGCTTCTAATGCAGGGGCTGTTTATCTAGACAGTCGCAATCGACTAGCAGAGGATATGAACATCATTATCGACAACTGTACTTTTGATAATAATACAGCTGGAAGTTGGTGCTCAGGTGTTTACCTATGGCAGGTAACAGGAGTAACGGTTAGCAATTCTACCTTTATTAATAATACCCACGCAGATGGAGGGGCACTTTATCACGATGCCCAGTTTGTTCCCAGTAAATATGATGTGGATGCCTTAAAAGTGATCGGCTGTACTTTTGAGAGTAATACTTCAACTAATTTCTGGTCGGGAGCTGTTCACAGCTTTGGAGGAAGTATGACCGTAGACAGTTGTGACTTTAAAAATAATCAAGCTAGTCTTGGCGCAGCCATTAGCTTTGCCCATATCGAAGAAAGTGCACTTATTAAAAATTGTCGCTTTGAAGGTGGAAAAGCCGTCTATGGTGGTGGAGCCATTGCAATACTCAATGATTCTACCAATGTCGATATCATCGACTGTGTTTTATTTGATAATGAAGCGAGCAACGACGATGATGAGGATGGAGCAGGTGGAGCAATCTACATCGAGAATGGTGTTGATTTAGAAATTAAAAACACCCATTTCAACGAAAATAAAGCGGATATTGGTGGTGCCCTATCTGGAACGATGTTTACTGGACTTGATCCCATGAATATCAAATTATCGAATTGTATCATCGAGGGAAGCATTGCCAATTATCAGGGAGGTGCTGTCAGTATTTTAGGTGGTAATATGGAGATCAGCAACTTGCTGGCTTTTAATAATTTTGCCTTGGGTAAAGGTACGGGTGGTGCATTTTCTATCAATGCTTCTGATAGCACAAGCTCAACCGTTGATATTATGAACTCCACCATCGTCAATAATTTCGGCCTTCTTGCCTCAGGTTTTGCCCAATGGGATACCCTGACTGGAAAGAGTACCTTAAAACTCCAAAATACGATCCTCTATAATGATGGAGCAGACTACTTCGTCGAAGGCGGTAATCCCGATTTTATTTCCAATGGAGGTAATCTCAGCGGCAATGAAGATATGGCGACCTTCCTATCGCATGTAAAAGATCAATCCAATGTCGATCCTTTATTTGTCGATGCTGATGAAAGTAATTTTAGACTTCGCCAAGGAAGCCCAGCCATTGACGCTGGTGTTACCCTGGGTTCACCAGAATTTGACCTGAGTGGTAATCAGCGAATTGGCGATGTCGATGCTGGCGCATTTGAATTTGACATCAGTACCAATACCATTAATATCTTGGATAATAGTAATTTGCTGGTCATGCCCAATCCAATTACAGACTTTACTCAAATCCAAATTGATAACGATTGGCAAGGTCGCATTCAGCTAGAATTGACCAATGCACTAGGCCAACGCATCCAAAGCATCTATTTGACCAAATACCAGGATCAATTAATTTATCCACTGGATATGAGCCAACTGAGCAGCGGAATGTATCAATTGAGCGCGACGCAAGGGAGAGAGCGAATGATTCGCACGCTGCTGAAGTTGTAGGTAGCGGTCTTAGTGACGGAGTAACTTGGATTTACTCCGTCACTAAGATACCCAACTTCGCTTCTACCTTCTCAAATCCAAAAGCCTCCACTACCCTATCCATCTTTTGGCCAATCTCTTGGGTAGACAAATTTCCAATACTTCCTTCATGGCTGTGCTCAATGGCTCCTTCGTATTGAAACTGCCCAGACTCAATCGCTTTTTTGACCTCCTGATAAGCATCTCTAAAGGCCACTCCTTCTAATACCTTCTCATTAACCACCTCAACACTGTAGAGGTATTGATAAGCTGGATCATCCAGAATCTGTTGATTCACTTGCAAATGTCCCATCGCATGACTTGTCATTTGTAGACAAGTTTTCATTTGTTGGATAGCGGGAAAAAGTTGTTCTTTGAGCAATTGAAATTCTCGATGATAGCCACTGGGTAAATTACTGCACAACATCGCAATGGAATTGGGTAAAGCCATCAATTGATTGCAGCGCCCGCGAATCAATTCAAAAACATCAGGATTCTTTTTGTGGGGCATGATGCTTGAGCCCGTCGTCATCTCGTCAGGCAATTGGATAAAGGCATAATTCTGATTGCTAAACAGACAGATGTCCATCGCCAGTTTATTCAGAGTCATCGCCAGACTAGAGACAGCATAGGCCAGATGACTTTCCGTTTTCCCCCTACTCATTTGAGCGTGAATGGCATTATAACACAAATCGTCAAAGCCCAATAAGTCAGTCGTCATTTTTCGATTGAGGGGAAAGGAGTTGCCATAGCCAGCAGCAGAGCCCAATGGGTTTTGATTGATTAGTTGATAGGCGGCGAGCAGCATTTGTAAGTCCTCTGCTAGTGACTCCGCATAGGCACCAAACCACAGTCCAAAAGAGGAAACCATCGCCACTTGCATATGGGTATAACCAGGCATTAAAACTGCTTGGTATCGCTCACTTTGCTTTTGCAAGAGATCAAATAAAGTCTGGGTCAACTCGACCAATTCTTTGATTTCTGACCGAAAATACAAACGCAAATCCAGCAAGACTTGATCATTTCTCGAACGACCGCTGTGTATCTTTTTACCCACTTCGCCCAGACGCATCGTCAGTAATTGCTCTACTTGGGAATGAATATCCTCTACTCCCTCTTCAATCAATAAAGTGCCTTGCACGGCCTGTTGATACAGTTGTCGCAGTTCAGTCTGTAGTAAGTCTCCTTCTGCATTGGTCAACAAATTAATATGCACCAACATTTGCACATGGGCCAAGCTGCCCAATACATCAAAACGAGCAATTTGCAGATCGAGCTCGCGATCTTGTCCAATGGTAAAGGTCTCTATTGCCTGATCGATTGCTTTATTTTTTTGCCAAAGTTTCATAGAAAAAGGAAGGATTGATGGAAGAAAGTAATTGGATATAGCCCTGGATGCCCAATTGGATTTCAGACAATCGAACAAATTCGTTGGCCGTATGCGAACGGGCGGATTTACCTGGTCCTAGTTTGATACTGGGGAAAGGTAAAAGGGCTTGATCAGATAAAGTGGGTGAGCCAAAAGTAGACAGTCCTAAAGCTTGCCCACTTTTCACCAAAGGGTGATCTAAAGCAATGCCAGAGGCATTGAGTCGAAAAGATCGTGCCTTCAGGTTAGACTGCACCAAACCTTGAAGCTGCTCAAAAATTTGTTGATTGCTGTACTGCTCATTGCTTCGAACATCCAATACAAAACGACAGCAATCTGGTACGACATTATGTTGTGTACCCGCCTCAATTTGGGTAAGGCTTACCTTTACTGGCCCCAAAAACTCAGAATTCTTTTCAAAGCGATAATTGCGCAATCGCCAGATGTCTTCCATCGCCAGATAGATCGCATTAATGCCCTCCTCTCGCGCTGCATGTCCTGCCTGCCCAATGGCTTCTCCATCAATAACCATCAGTCCTCGCTCCGCCACAGCCATTCGCATCTGCGTGGGCTCCCCTACAATAGCTCCATCAATTTTCCCCAAAGCAGGCAAAATACTGGCAATACCCTTTGGACCAGAAATCTCCTCTTCAGCCGTAGCTGCCAAAACCAGATTAAAAGGTAAATCCTCTTGTCTATAAAAATGAAGGAAGGTCGCAATCAGCGCAACCAAAGAAGCCCCAGCATCATTGCTCCCCAAACCAAACAAGCGGTCTCCCTCCACCTCCGCTGCAAAGGGATCACGCGTCCAGCTCTTTACTGGGCGAATCGTATCGTGATGAGAGTTGAGTAAGATAGTAGGCAGTCCATCCTGGCGATGGCGATTCCAAGCCCATATATTGTGATCTTGTCTGTGAATGCTTACGCCTCTACCTCTTAAAAATTTAGCGAGAATAGCAGCGGTGGCCTCTTCTGCTCTGGAAAAGGAAGCTTGCTGGATCAGTTGTTTTAGTAGCGCCACGGCTTCTTTGTGGGGCTTTGTGAGATTTTTAGGTACTGATTGTATTTTGATCATTGGATCTTATTTTTTGATGGGGGTTGGGTTTTCTACAATTGCTAGTAGCCTACTGCTTTAAAAAAGGCCGCTAGCTTTTCCTCATCCAATTGCCCATCCGTTCGCACGCCGCTACACAAATCCAGGCCATACGGCTGTACCTCATCCAGGGCCTTTTGAACATTGCTCGCTCTCAGACCACCTGCCAAGAAAACGGGCACCTTGGCCTGCTCAACTATTTTTCTACTCAAAGCCCAGTTGTGCGTCCGCCCCGTTCCACCCAATTCTTTGATGGCCAGATTGGGATTACCACTATCCAGTAAAAGCGCATCTACGGACTCGCTTATCGCTATAGCTTCTTCTATTGACTGCTCATTGATGACGTGAATAACTTGAACGATTTTAATGGCAGGCAGCGCCTCTTGAATAGCTTGATAATTTCCCTCCTCTAAGGCATCCACTATTTGAATCGTATTGGTCTGTACCTTTTGGTGATGGCTGATGATGGCCTGGCTCTGGGTCTCACTGGTCAATAAAAAACTGGCGATAGGAGGAGGCGTATGAGTGGCAATTTTTCGAATCAAGGCATTGTCAATAACCCCAGGCCCACTGGGCATAGGACCAACCAGGCCAATGGCTGCAGCGCCATACTGAATGGCGAGCTGCGCTTCTTCTAACCTAGAGATACAACATATTTTTACTTTGGGTAGCGACATGGTAAAGGATTTGGATAGAGGGCTACAAAATCTGTGTGGCCATGGACCAATCATTGGTCATCCGCAAAGCCTATTGACCAGTGATTGGTCCATG
>JBCBDH010000107.1:0-12810 GCA_038529855.1 Bacteroidota bacterium
TTGGGAATGGCCATCCAGCGCTGCTTGAGTGCACCATCTGACCAAAAGGGTTCTATGGGTTGGTAGGGGAGTAGAAATTGAACTGGGAGATGAGCTGCAAACCTGGTACTACCCTACTCCTGCCGATTGCGGCACCTGTCACAATCAGGCCGAAACGGGCTCCCTGGGCGCCAATGCGCGACAGCTCAACCACGATATACTCTACCCCACAACGGGGCGGGTTGCTAATCAGATTCAAACCCTGAATCACTTGAGTATGTTTCGGGAAAAACTCACGGACGAAGAGCGACTACAAGTCTATAATAATGTCAATTCTAAAGATAGTAGTCAGGCATTGACCCTGAGGGTGCAATCCTATTTGGATGCCAATTGCGCCTATTGTCATCGCCCCAATTCTGGCAATCGCGCCTTGTTTGATGCCACGATGAATGAGGATATTTATGACCAATACCTCATTGATGGCGACATTATTAATGCCTCCCTGGCGGGCTGTACCAAACTCATCCGCCCTGGCGATGTCGCGCAGTCCATCATTCACCAAAGAATGAATAGCCTGGAAGAAGGGGTGGCGATGCCTCCACTGGCCAAAAATAAAATAGATGAACATGGTGTCGCTCTGCTCGAAGCCTGGATCAAGAGTCTTCCAGTGGAAAGCTCCGCTCAGAATTCCGTGGATTGGGAGAATATGTTTGAAAACAACCAATTCAAACAGGTGTCTACTGGTTGGGATTGCAGTGTGTGGGCTATTGATCAGGCCGATCAGGTTTGGTATTTTAATGAGGAGCAATGGGAGCGAAGCGATCAGCAGTTTTCGATGATAGCAGCGGGGACAGCAGATGATACCTATGGGCTTGATCTCAATGGACAAATCGTACATTGGGATGGCCAGAGATGGACCAGGACGATTGACCAAAGCGTCTATAATGAACTCTCTGTGGGTAAAGACGGCAGTCTTTGGGCCATTGATTGGGAAGGAAAATTATATGAGCGGCGAGGCAACGAATGGATCGAACGCGCAGGGGGAACGCTACACATTGCTGTACTGGATAGTCAAAATGCCTGGCGAATGGCAGGAGACAATAATTTGATCCATTGGAACGGAACGGAGTGGCGATTTGTGGGCTATCGCTATCGGCAATTTCGGCAAATCGCCTATGGAGATGGTGAAAAGCTGATGGCGATTGATAAAGGCTTTGACATCTATGAATATGTCGATCAGTCATGGAGAAAAGCCCAAGGTCAATTCAAGCAATTATCCATTGGCGCAGGTGGTGTTGTCTGGGGAATTAGTCAGCAAGATTCTATTTATCGCGGGGTAAGCTTAGAGTGGACCTCCTTGGGTAGAGAGGCCCTTGAATTGGTAAAAGTCAGTGGCGATACCTTGGGACAAGTGTGGGCATTAGATGCGCAACAAAAGCTTTGGGCATTTAATAGCAATAATACCTGGGAAGAAAGCCCATTCGTCTTTGCACAAATTAGCAGCACTGCCAATGGGCAGTTGTGGGGGCTACAGCCCAATGGGCAAGTTTACCAACAGACGGCCAATAGCACTTGGAACGAAGTGGAAACACCTGTGACCTTTCAACAAATATATGCTGGGCTAGGTAAGGATCTCTGGGCTATCGACTCTACACAAAACCTCTGGCGATTAAGCGCTGACCTCTGGCAGCAAGAAGTTGGTCAGCTACAAGATATTGCTATTGGGGGTTCTGATCGAATCTTTGGTATCGACCTGAACGGCCATATTCAGCACTACAGCGATGGACAATGGTTACTTTGGGATGATGCATTTAATTTTTCAAAATTAGCCGTTGGGAAAGATATCTTTTGGGCCATAACAAATGAAGGTTTTCTCTATGAACGCAAAGCGGCTTGTTGGGTCAGACGACCAGAAACGGCGCTTGATCTATCCGCATGGACTAATCAACAGGTCTACATGGCAGATGCATTGGGTAGGATCAATAAATGGGCACCTGGCAATCTGGACTGTTCCAATACCTTGGAAAAAGAAAGCTTTGCTGCCAATGGTATTGGATTTGAATATACTGCCATTTCATGGACCACATACATCGATCAATTGATCAGTAGCTATGAGGTGCAAAGATCAGCCATTAATAGCAATTTTGAGACCATCCATCGTCAAGATGCCCTATTTGGCGATCGGGTCAAGCGCGATTATGCCTGGAATGACCAAGCGCCTATGGAAGGCGACAATTATTATCGCCTGGCTTATTTGCGCAGTGACGGTGAAATTGGCTATTCGCCAGTCGTCAGGGTATTCTATCCCAAGGAGGATCAAACGCTCCTCGTCTACCCCAATCCTTTCACCAGTAGGATTGAGTTGAACCTACAAGCCTTCACAGGTGCAGCCTTTGAGCTGCGCATCCACGATATGGCAGGCAGACGGCTTCTTTTACAGGAATATCCCGCAGATCATCTGGGAGATATTAGGCTCGATCTGTCCAATTTAGCCAGTGGCATTTACCTATTACAAATTTGGTCTCCAGATTTGGATAAGAAAATCAGCGAAAAGATCATTCGACATTGATCGAGAAAGATAGAACGCAAAGATATTAGGTGGAGATCGACCCTTTAGATTTGGATATTAGGGGCGAATTAGCCATCTTCCCTGTCAAATTAATAATTGCGTTTTATGGCCATCAATCAATTTTCCTGGACGACCAAAGATGGGATTTCCATCTTTGCCAAAGACTGGCAGGTCGAGCAAGCCAAAGCTGTTTTTTGTTTGGTACACGGTTTTGGCGAACACAGCGGTCGATACGATCCTACTGCCGCTTGGTTTAATGAACGTGGAATTGCCTGGGTGGGATATGATCGCAGGGGACATGGTCAGTCAGGTGGGCCAAAAGGCCATACGCCCAATTTTGATGCTTTTCTCGATGAGATCGATCAATTGTTGAAAGCGAGTCAGGAGCGTTATCCTGGTGTCCCTGTATATCTGTATGGACACAGCATGGGGGGCAATTTGGTGCTCAACCACATTCTCCGCCGCAAGCCCAATGTCAAAGGCGCCATCACGACGGGAACCTGGATTAAATTGGCACAGCCACCACCTCCCATTTTACTTTTTCTGGCCAAACTGATGTACAAAATCTATCCTGCTTTTACCCAACCTACCAAATTGGATGCTTCCTTTATATCCAGCATTCCAGAAGAAGCCAAACGCTATTCCAATGATCCCCTCAATCACGATCTGATGTCATCAGGCACCGCCGTGGATATGCTCAGAGCAAGCGAATGGTTGCAACAATACCAGGGCACCTTCCCCATTCCACTACTCATGCTTCACGGAAGTGCAGATAAAATCATTGATCCAGCTGCCAGTCGTGCCTTTGCAGAACGCATCAAGGGGCAGGTGGAGTATAAGGAGTGGCCTGGTCAATACCACGAGTTGCAATGGGATACCATGCGAGAGGAAGTTTATCAGCATACCCTCAATTGGGTGAATCAACAATTAGCTTAGTCTTTTATGTCCAATCCAATCATCATTATTGGGGCTGGTCTCTCTGGCCTTTGCTCAGCCTGGTCGCTGCATAAGGCAGGAATACCTTTTCGGATTTTGGAATCCAATGAGCGCATTGGTGGGCGTATTCAAAGTATTGCGGGGGAGCATAGCGAAGGGCCTTTTGAATTGGGCGCGACCTGGCTGGGCGATCAACACCAGCATCTCAACGAACTGCTAAAGCAATTGGGGGTAGAACGCTTTGAGCAATACAATAAGGGAAAGGCTTTTTACGAAGTCATGTCCTTTTTACCACCACAAGCTTTTGAAGTACCTTACAAAACAACGCCCTATTATCGCATCAAAGGTGGCTCCATAGCTTTGGTTGAGGCTCTGGCCAAGGCTATTGGGCGAGCGAATATACAACTTAAGACGACTGTCCAATCCATCCAATATGACGGCGAGCAATTGCTTATTGGCACAAAGGAAGGACCAAGCTACACGGCAGATCAGGTCATTCTAAGTCTTCCGCCCCAATTAGCGGCCGAGCGCATCCGCTTCGAGCCTGCCCTACCCAATGAGCAGCTACAAGCCATGCAGCAAACCCCAACCTGGATGAGTCATTCCATTAAATTTATTGTCGAATACGAGCGCCCTTTTTGGCGGGAGGAAAGCAAGGCAGGAATGGCCATTAGTCAAACAGGTATGATCAGTGAAGTCCACGACCACAGCAATATTGACGAAACGGCCTTTTCGCTCATGGGCTTTTTATCGGCCAAGGCAGCTGCTTTACCCACCCCAAAACGCAAGGATGCAGTCCTAGCCCACTTAGCGCGTCTTTTTGGCCCCAGCGCCAGCAAATACCGCCAATACATAGAAAAAGAGTGGTCTAAAGAACCTCATACTGCTGCTGCACATACCCAATGGCTTAATGCCCATCCTCCCTACGGTCAGGCCATTTTGCGTCAAGCTCATTTTGACCATCGACTTTTCTTTAGTGGTTCTGAAACTTCAGCAGTTTATGGAGGCTACATGGAGGGAGCGGTTTACGCTGGTCTATGGGTGGCAAAGCAGATTTTAAAAAAATTAGAAAAAATTTAAAGCTTAGCGCAAGTTTTTCAAATAGGGGGCATCTAAGCTAACATAAGACGTCTTATCCTGCGTTTGTTAGAAATCAAAAAACCTAAAAACGGAATTTACTTCACCAAACGCATAGCCTGAATCACAACTGACGAATGGGTAATTTTTTCAAAAGTGGGCCAATGCTCACCTGGACAAACTTTGCCCATATCCAATTATGAGTTGTTTTTTCACCATTCAAAACGCTACTATTATGTCAAAAAACCTCCCATTTTGTCAACGATCACTATTTCCCACTAGCCTATTCCTTTTGTGCAGTCTATTCCTCTTTAGCTGGACTGCAAAAGCCCAAAAATCAAAAACCCTCAGAACCAATAACAAATCCTTTAAACACATTGAGCGCACGAATACCCACGATCGAAGTAATCCTTGTATTCCAACTACTTATCGAACGATTGATGGCTCCTGTAATAATACCTCTAACCTTCAAGCAGCGGAATGGGGAGCCGCTGATATTCCTTTTGAACGGGCTTTGCCCTCCAGCTATGGTGCCTCTGACCCTTATAATGCGGTAGGTGGAGAAAACCGCGCGAATGCAAGGTCGATCTCCAATTTGGTTGCCGCACAAAACGACGAAGATATGCCCAGCCGCTTTGAACTGAGCGCTTTTGTATTCACCTGGGGGCAGTTTCTCGATCACGATATTACCTTGACTCCAGAGGGACATACGGAATTCGTACCCATCACCCGCCCTGTAGACGAGCCTTTGTTTACCAATGAGATTCCCTTTTTGAGATCGGAAATCCACGAGGGAACTGGGGCGGATAAACCCAGAGAGCAAACCAATTTGATCACCGCATGGATTGATGCTTCTAATATATATGGCTCTGAAGACAGTCGAGCAGATTGGTTGCGAAGCCATAATTTTGGTCAACTCAAAACTTCTGCGGGGGATATGCTGCCCTTCAATACGATGGATGGCGAATACGACAGCGATATAGACCCCAATGCACCCAGTATGGCAGGAGATGAAGGGGGAACGGTAAAAACTTACGTTGCAGGAGATGTAAGAGCGGCAGAACAACCTGGACTCACTTCGCTCCACACCCTGTTTGTGCGAGAACACAATCGCATTTGCGATCAACTGCGCCAAGAGGGCATGAGAAATGACGAAGAGATGTATCAAAGAGCCCGTAAACAAGTGGGCGCCATTATTCAAGCCATCACCTATGAGGAATTTCTACCCGCTTTGGGTGTACGCCTATCACTTTACAATGGCTATGATAATGAGGTCAAGCCCAATGTGAGCAATCTATTTGCGACAGCAGCCTATCGCTTAGGACATACGATGGTGACCAAAGAATTATTACTGATTGACAATAATTGTGTGGATATATTGGATGGACGAATCTCTTTGATGGATGCCTTTTTTAACCCATCTGTCGTATTGGACTATGGGATCGATCCCATCCTAAAAGGTTTGTCTGTACAAGTCCAACAAGAAATTGATGCCATGATTGTAGACGAACTCAGGAACTTTCTATTTGTTGTTCCAGGGGCTGGCGACTTTGGCCTCGACCTCGCTTCCCTCAACATCCAAAGGGGCAGAGACCACGGCTTGCCAGACTACAATGCTATTCGCAGCCTTTACTTGGGCAGCCCCGCACTAAGCTACCGAGATATTAATACTACTCCATCCGTACAGCAGGCCCTTGAAGCGGCCTATGGAGCAGATATTGACAACATCGACGCCTGGGTAGGTCTTTTGTCGGAAGGACCTTTACCTGGGGCCTCGGTAGGACCCAGTTTGCACGAAGTCCTCAAGGTACAATTTGAGCAAATGCGCGATGGCGATTTTTACTATTACGAGCACGATCCTTTTATGAGCAATCAAATGCGACAGGAGGTTCGAAATACGACCCTTTCCAATGTTATTGAGCGAAACACAACCCTCTCCAACCTAGACAATAATGTATTTCTAGCAAGTGTTTGTAATAATGATCCTGGTGGTCCTGGAGGACCTGGTAATGGCGGTGGAAATGGCCCTGGTGGTGGTGGAAACGGTGGTGGTGGAAATGGTGGTGGTGGAAACGGTGGTGGTGGAAATGGCGGTGGTGGAAACGGTGGTGGTGGAAATGGTGGTGGTGGAAATGGTCCTGGTGGTGGAAATGGTCCTGGTGGGCCAGGTGGAGGCCGCCTAGGGAGCAATGGCGATTTAGGTCTTGACTTCGTAGCAGGCGAATTATCCCTCTTCCCCAACCCCTCCAATAATTTAGTGACGATTGTATTGGCGGACGAGCAATTGGAAACCGTACAGGTGGCTATTATTGCCAGCAATGGTCAATTGGTATACAAACAAAAAATCAGTCAATTATCGGGAATTTATCAAGATCAACTATCCCTGGGGCATCTGACAAAGGGGCTTTACTTAGTTCGGGTTCAAACAGCAGAGAATAGCTACACCCAAAAGTTAGTATTAGAATAGATGGCGGAGCTTCCAATCTCTGTCATGAAGATGTCCACTGGCTTTTAATAAGCCAACGAGTAAGTATGCCTTTTTCACCCAGCAGATTCCCAGTATCTGCTGGGTCTTTTTATCGCTTGAAATAGCTGATGATTCGATACAGTAAAAAGCCCAAGGGTCCCATCAAAAAACACCCCAACACGCAAGGCACCAATTGCCAGTGTGGAATCCCTTTTTCCTGCCCATTGGTCAATACCCAAGTCCCCACCAAAAGGTCAAAGACCAAATAGTGAATCCAACCTGCCAGAATGAGTACATCGTAGGAAAACAGTTTTTTGACCTCTTCTAAAGAGCCAAAGCCCCCTTCTGCCTCCCTTATGGAGAAAATAAAAAAGCCATAGACCAGTGCCAGTGTAATGGGGATGATGGTCGAACGGATCAGTTTTTGGGTCCATTGCCATCGCGGAGCAACGATCATGAGAAGCCATTGTGGTAAAACGAGGGTATTACAGATGGTAAAGACGAGGGAGAGCGACATGAATCTACTTTTTTATAAGACCTGCTCAAAGGACAACGATCCTTCACCAGTGGATGGCGAAGGATCGTTGACTTGGGCTGGTTGAATGGTGTACATATGCATATAGATGTACAGCCAATATATCATTTTTTTAGCTTACTACTTAATGCTCTTATAAGGTTAGATTCAAACGGATAAAATAGGTTCTTCCCCAGTTGAGCAATTGTCTGCTGCCTACATTTCCGTGGGCCGAACCGCTTGAACCATTAAATGGAATTGTTTGTGTATCTAGCAAATTCTTAGTTCCCAGAGACAAAAAGATACGGTCTTCCCAAAAAGATTGGCTTAAAGAGGCATTGACCAAGTGGTATTTTCCGACAAAGCCTTCTTGAAGGGTATCCATTTCGTCTAAATAAAAACGAACCTGTCTGCCGATAAAACGATGGACTAGGGTGATTCGACTACCTACAAAAGGCACCTTGATCGACAACTCATTCTGCCATTCGTGTAGCCCTGTAAACTTATCCGCATCTTCATAATCTTCTGACCAATCGTTGTATAAACGAGTAAAAGCAAAACCTGACTTCAAGCGGACTTCATCTTTGTATTCATACTCAAACTGGGCATTTAAACCATGCGTCTCAAATTGATCCAAATTTTGGTAATTGAATTGTAGCGGTGCAAATTCAGCGATAATGATTCGATTGCGGATCTGGTTGTAGAATAACTTTCCACTAAAGACCAATAGATTTTCCCGGTCGAGCGGCAGCTCTCTTTTAGCGGAGAGGGAGAGGTTTTTAGAATCCTCTGCCTTCAAATCAGGATTGCCAATGATGTAGTGATTAGTATCGATAAATCTAAAATGCAATTCTTTAAGCGTTGGGGAACGGAAGCCATGTGCATAACTCAATTGCAAACTCCAATCCTTGGTTGGTCGCCAATCCAGATTGAAAGAAGGAATCAAAGGATGATCGTATTTGGTATTATAGCCATAACGCAGATTAGCCTGCATGGTCAGCTTATCTGTAAAATTGTAGCGCAAACTGGCCCACATCGCATAATTCGAAATGGCTGCCTCATCATAGGGCGTAGAGGTACTATCGACAATTCTTCCTCCCGACCCCGTCTCTCCAAGGATTTCAAAACCCACTTGGGCATTGAGTTTGCTATCGCTCACTGTACTCAGGATACTACGGTGTAGAAAAGAGGTAAAACTCGTTGTATCCGTTTCCATGTCCAACCTTTCTGTTTCCTTTTCTCTATCGTACTGATTATAGGCAGTGGTGGAGTTGAGGTAAAAGTTTTTCCCTATGTAGGTTTCCAGATTTAAGCTGTGGTCTAGGCGTTTAGTCGTATAGAACTCATCAAAGGCATAGGGTCTAAACTGTGGTCTTCTGACCCCTCCGTAATTGGACAAGACTTCATTAAAATAACGGAATTGGTAGGTTAGATTCGTAGAATCCGAAAAGCGATAGCGAAGCGTACCGTCTGCATTATACTGCGTTTTGGGATTCCAGGGATTGGTTTTGGTTTGAAAGACCACTCCTGAGGGCGACACGGCTTCTTCGAACAAACGCAGGCTGTCGACATCGATAAACTGGCTTTCGTTTCTAGCCCCCATGAGTGATATATAGAGTTGATCTAATTGTGCACTTACTCCCAGGGCATTGTTATAGATGCCAATACTTTCATATTGGTTTTGACTATGCACCTGAAATTTCTTCAATTGGGATTTCTTAGTAATGATGTTGACCACTCCGCCAGAGGCATTACTTCCATACTGTGCAGACATGGCTCCTTCAATAATTTCGATGCGTTGCACATTGTGTAGGTTAATTTGAGATAAATCAATATTTCCACCAAGTCGACCGATCACGGGCACCCCGTCAATCATAATCTGAACGTTTTGCCCACCAAGCCCTTGAATTTGTAGGCCATTCCCTAAGATAGGATCAGTAGAAACACGCAGATTAAGCTGATTGGTCAATACTTCCGCCAAATTAATTTGGCCCTGTCGTTCTATCTCTTCAATTTTGATGATCTTGACTGGATGGATCGCATTTTCTACGGCAGTGGGTGCGTACTGAGCGGTAACAACCACATCATCCAAATCAATGGTTCGCCAAAGCGAATCAGCATCCATAGTAGATTGGGCAAAGGCCAATAAGGGGAGGAATATCACTCCCAACAGCGCGAGTATATTTTTACGCATTACAGTCGAATTAGATAGCTGTCAAGGGTCTGTTTCAACAAAGACTTCATTGAGCTGTGCCTCCTGAATGAGAGACAGCAACTCTCCTACTTCTTCTGTAGAAAACAATAATTGTAGCCCTTCCAAGCTAGTATTAAATACAATATCCCGTACTTTACGGTGTACTATACAGTGATTTTTAGTATTGTGTTCATAGCAACGAACGAGGTTATCTTTAAAGCGCTCAAAACCAGCTATTTCAAAATTCATCACCACATTGTTGTACAATAAACTGTAGGTATTACAATGATGACAATAACGAATAGTCGCATGAGCACTCTCCGCTAAAATGGAGTATTTACAACACATAGGATTTGTTTGATTTCTTAAGGATTACATTCGAGCCACTAAATCAACATTTTCAATAATCGCTCTCCATTCTGGAAGTTCTGGTTTGCCTGGTTTTCTCGCTCCAAAGAAATAAACAATCAAATCTCCATTAGCGTCAAATAATTCCAAACTGGTCACCATGCCATCTACCGTTGGCTTTTTGACAATCCAGGTTTCAGCTACGCCTTGGAGATTGAGGTGTAGATTAAATGCTTTATCTAGTATGTTGTACCATTCCCCAAAAAACTTGAGGTGTTTAATCGGGCCACTGTGTATTTGAATACATCCCTTGCTGTGTACAAAACACATAATGGGTACTTTCTGCTCACTGGCTTGCTCCAGCGTTCTCACCACTGCCTGATTATCAATTTTCTGGGTATAGCCCTCTGGGGCTAATCGAAAGCCTTGTATTCTATTAACTTTATACTTTCTGAGCATCCCAAAAAAGTCATGCGTATCCTTGAGATCCTTCCAAGCCTGGCGAAAACCCTCTTGGTCGATCTCTTCGTCTGGGGTATGCGTTTTAGCAGGTATGGGGTCAGTATTAACTTCAAGGATTGGCATTTGTTTTTCTGCCTTATATTTTTCGACGAGCTGATGATAAGCCGCAATATCTGAATTGGGGGTAGAATAAATCTTGTGAACTGCCTCTCCCCGATCGTTAAAGAACTGGAAGGCAAATAATTTTCCCATCTTACCTCGATCCATGATAACGGCCAGTCCATAGGCCCATTGATTCATAAAGAATCGAAGATCGATATCTGGATTAACCGCTACCCCCATATTATGTGGGCCACCGTAAAATTCAATATTATCATATACCCCTTTGCGCTCATGCACACAGTGTTCGTTTCGAGTCAAGGCCATGACATAGCCCATACTTTTCATTTCGACGAGCAATTCCTTCCAATCGCCCGATAATAAGGTGACGTGTTTACCAACTGATAGCGAGATCAAAGTCAACTCACTAATGCCTAATCGATTGGCCAAATCGCGGTTTCTCAGCTTGGGTTCCGCCAATTTGAGTTCTGCTAATTGCTGCTTTAACTGATCGAGATTTACCATTGGACTTATGCTTTTGATAGTGAATGAATGGATGCTTTGGCTAGGTCTTTTGGAAGAACAGTGATATGAGGGCAGTCGAAAACGGGGTGCGTTTGTACGATTGCCTGAATATCAAAGATGCAAGCGAGCTTGTCGGGAGTCAAGACTTCCGTAGGTGCTCCTTGTTCTAAGAGCTGACCATCGCGAAGCATGATGATTTCATCAGCGAATTGAGCAGCGAGGTTGATGTCGTGTAAGACCGCAAAAACCCCAATGTTTCTTCGCTTGACGAGTTGTTTGATAGTAGCGATAAAGTGAAATTGTTGCTCGATATCCAAGCTGGCTGTTGGTTCATCCAAAAAGAGGTATTTGTTGACATCGGCCCAATGACAGCAGTTGAGCTGCACCATACACTTGGCCAATAGTACCCTTTTTTGTTCTCCTCCAGATAGGGTGTTGAAATCTCTTTCGAGCATTTGCAACAAATCCACTTCCTTCAACGAATTGTGGATCAAAGTCTCCATTTTCTTGGGTGGAATAGGTTCATCGGACACATAAGTCCCCAATTCTACCAAGTTTTTTACAGGAATGGCAAAACTTAGATCTATTTTTTGAGATAATACAGCTCGCCGCATGGCGAGAATTTTTTGACTAATTGTCGATAGTGCCTGTCCATCCCAAAGGATGGTACCACTATTGATTGGATTGGCAGCCGTAAGCGCCTCCAACAAAGTCGATTTACCAGCTCCATTCTTACCAATCACTACCGTAATTTTTCCTGGTGTGATTTGGAATGAAACCGATTTAACGATTTGCTTGCCACCTTTCTGAACGGATATGTTCTCTACTCTAATCATATTGCATACGCACTTCTTCGCTGTTGTACCAATAACCACAAAAAGAAAGGGGCGCCAACGATGGCCGTGAGAATACCTATAGGTAGCTCAGCAGGCGCAATAATCGTTCGTGCCAAGGTATCTGCCATTACCAAGAAGAGTGCACCAACCAAAGCCGAACTTCTTAGTAAATATCGGTAATCTGATCCTTTTATCAAACGCAATAGGTGAGGAATGATTAAACCGACAAAACCAATTAGGCCACTCATCGAGATACAAACGCCCACAATGAGCGCTGTAAGCAATATAATTCGAGACTTTACCTTTTCTACAGGAACGCCCAAATACATCGCTTCGCGCTCCCCTAGCATAATGCTATTCAGCGCTTTGGCATGTCGATCTAAGAAATAGGTCCCTAGAAATACGACCGGAAAAACAATAATGACCTGTTTCCAACTCGCACCCCCAACACTGCCCATTGTCCAGAAAGTAATATCCCTCAACTGCTGATTATCAGACAGATAAACAAAAATGCCCGTAATAGCTGCTGCAAAGGCAGAAATGGCAATACCCGCTAAAAGCATGGTCATGACCGAAGTTCGCCCGTGCTTTTGCGATAGTAAGTAAACCGTATAAGTTGTCACGACACCTCCTATGAAAGCAGCAATCGATACTGCACTTTGATGCAAAAAAGCACTGTATTCTGCCAAAGCCGTACCGAACAACATGATGGCTACTACGGCAAATAACATAGCGCCGCTGGAAACACCGATAAGCGTTTGATCCGCCAAAGGATTCCTAAAAAGCCCCTGAATCGATGCTCCA
>JBCBDH010000108.1:0-12585 GCA_038529855.1 Bacteroidota bacterium
GTGAACCAACAGACTACTCTAATAGCTGTCGAATACCTCCTTTCTTTCTGTAAAATCCTTGCTTTCAAGGCATACTTTCGGTATCGCCTGTACAAGGTATTTAAATTTAGAATATTCACATATCCGACTTTCACTCATAAGTCAGGTTTCTAAATCCAAAAATCGGTTTACACCAGCTTAACAATGCTATTGGGATAAGGCCGCTATCCGTTCCAGTAGAATACTGGCCAAACGGCGTTTAGACTCTTGCGTCCAACCAGCGATATGGGGGCTAAGTACCACTTGGTCAAGTAGATAGAGTGATTGGTACAGCTTTTTTTCTTCCGCAGTAAAGCGCTGTGGTTTTTCATTTTCAAAGACGTCTAGACAGGCCCCCTTTAGATGGCCGGAATGCAAGGCGGCTAATAAGTCGGCCGTTTGTACAATAGCCCCTCTGGAAGTATTTATTAATATGGCGCCTAATTGACAACTTTGCAGAAATCGAGCATCCACCATTCCGATGGTCTCTGCTGTGAGTGGTAAATGCAAACTCACGATTTCCGACCGAGCCAAAAGCTCTTCCTGGCTCACAGCCTCTACATAGGGAAAATCTGCCGTGTAGCTGGTTTTATATTTATCATAAGCTAAAATGGTCATGTCCATTCCACTCAATTTTTTCGCAAAACTCGATCCCGTATGCCCAAAACCAATTAAACCAATGGTCCGACCCGCTAATTCAAAGCCTCTGTTGGCTTCCCTACGCCAAAGCAGCTGGCGAACCTCGCGGTCAGCTCGAAGCAAATTATTGGCTAAGGTCAACAACATTCCCAATGCCTGCTCCGCTACGGCATTGCAATTGCCCTCTGGTGAATTGAGAACCGCGACCCCTTTCTCTGCTGCATAAACTCGATCTATAATTTCCATACCCGACCCCAAACGACCAATAAAGCGCAGTTGATGACCAGCATCCAGCATGGCCTTGTCCACGGTGATTTTGCTGTTGATGATCATCCCCACATAATCTGGCACTCGGTCAATCACAATACGGGGATCAATAGCTGGTTCGTAATCAATCTGATAATTCAAATGCTCTAATCCCTCTATCAATAAAGGATGAACTCCATCTGTGATAAGTACGCGTTCCATAATTCTGTAAATTAAAAGACCGCGTAAAATTAGTAATAAATTGGCTCATCGATTTAGTCAAATAGCCCTATATTTGACGATTATCATCACTACTTTGTACAATTGATCACTCAATTTAATTGATCATGCTCAGCTACCTTCGTTTGATTGCTTTGTTGTTTTTGGTATCCAGCCTTTTTTCGATTTTCAGCTGCCAAAATGCCAGCCCTCCCCAGTCGGTTAATAATCTATACGCCGATTATTTTATTCGCTATCTGGCCAGCGAAAAACAATTGCGTGCAGAAGCCACCTTTGCAGAAGGAGACAGCCTTCAGAATGCCATTCCCAAAACCTTTCCCAGTGTTTTCTTTCAAGGAGAAGCGATGGACCAGAGAGATTTAGGACCGCAGGGCATTCGCTATAAGGCAGAACGAGGCAATGACAATGAGGAAGAATACGTCTTTGTGATCAAAGACAAATCGGGGGAAGAACAAAAATTCACCATGGAACTTCCCAAAATAGAAGATTTCAAAGTAGGAGAAGCGGCCAGTATTTCCAAGGGATTTCCAATCAGCTGGACCGGACAACCCCTCTCTAATGATGAAGAATTGGTCATCATGCTAACCGATAAAGATAGCAAGGCTAATGTTGTGCAAATCAAAGGTCCAAGTACCAGTAATCAGGTGGACATATCACCGAGGAAGTTGAGCAATATGGTAGCGGGAAAATACAGTGTCTATTTGGTCAGAAAACAGACTGGAAGAAAAGACAATCCACAAAATTATGCGACCTACAGTACAGAATACTACACGCCAAGCCTGAGCTTTCAGCTCATGAAATAGGAGCTAATAGTATAATTAATTCATATCATTTTTTAAAATATCAGAAAACTTGCTTCTCCTTCTGATAGTTGAATTCCTATGCTTACCTTTGCCGGAATTTTAGTTTGACCCTTAATCATTCAATACCTTATGCCTAGAGATTTTTCCATTAAATCGGTATTGATCATCGGTAGTGGCCCCATCATTATCGGACAAGCATGCGAATTTGATTACTCTGGAACACAAGCCGCTCGCTCATTGCGAGAAGAGGGCATTGAAGTGACCCTCATCAATTCCAATCCGGCCACTATTATGACTGACCCCGTTACGGCCGATCATATTTATCTACTCCCGCTCACTGTAGAGAGCCTCGTCCACATCCTTGAAGAACGCGAAATCGATGCCGTTCTATCCACAATGGGAGGACAGACAGCGCTCAACCTGGCCATTGAAGCCGGAAAGCAAGGTGTTTGGGAAAAATACAATGTCCGCTTGATTGGAGTCGATCTCAATGCCATCGAATTGGCAGAAAACAGAGAAGCTTTTAGAAAGCACATTATCGAAATCGGACTGAATGTAGCCCCATCAAAAATTGCCAATTCCTTTTTGGAAGGAAAAGAGGCTGCACAGCGCATCGGTTTCCCATTGGTCATCCGCCCCTCTTATACCCTTGGCGGAACAGGAGGTAGCTTTGTACATAAAGAGGAGGAGTTCGACGCTGCACTACGTCGCGGATTGGATGCCTCTCCGACACATGAGGTATTGGTAGAAAAAGCGGTCTTGGGTTGGAAAGAATTTGAGTTAGAGTTACTGCGGGACTCCAATGATAATGTGGTTATCATCTGTACAGTTGAAAACCTCGACCCCATGGGCATCCATACGGGCGATAGCATCACTGTAGCCCCTGCCATGACGCTTTCCGATCGCGCCTATCAGCAGATGCGCAACGAAGCTATTCAGGCCATGCGTTCTCTCGGCAATTTTGCAGGGGGGTGTAATATACAATTCTCCCAAAACCCAGAGACCGAAGAACTCATCGTCATTGAGATCAACCCCAGGGTATCGCGCTCTTCAGCGCTCGCCAGTAAGGCAACAGGCTACCCCATTGCCAAAATTGCAGCAAAGCTGGCCATTGGCTATCACCTGGACGAACTAAAAAATCAAATTACCCAAACTACATCCGCTTACTTCGAACCCACATTGGACTATGTGATCGTCAAAATGCCTCGTTGGAATTTTGAAAAATTCTATGGCGCCGACCACAGCCTTGGTTTGCAGATGAAATCCGTAGGAGAAGTCATGGCCATTGGGCGCAACTTCCTGGAAGCGCTGCAAAAAGCTTGTCAATCGCAGGAAAACAACCGCCACGGTTTGGGAGCAGACAAAAAAGAATGGATTAGGACCTCTGATATATTGGAACGCCTGGAGCAGGTAAGCGATGATCGCATTTATCGTCTAAAAGATGCTTTGCGATTGGGCGTACCAGAAAAAACGGTCAAAAAGCTCACGAGAATAGACCCTTGGTTTATCAAACAAATCAAGCGTTTGGTGAAGATGGAAGAGCAACTGATGCGTTATAATGTAGCAGAAGATATTTCTCCAGAATTTTTCCGCGAACTTAAAGAAGTCGGTTATTCTGATGCACAAATTGCCTGGATACTTCGCATCAATGATAAGGAAGTGAGCCGCCAACGCAAAAAGCTGGGCATCAAGCGCACCTATAAGTTAGTGGATACTTGTGCTGCTGAGTTTGAGGCACAGACGCCTTATTACTATTCCACTTTTGACAAAGAAAACGAAAGTACGGTGAGCGATGCCCGTAAAGTCATCGTTCTTGGCTCAGGTCCCAATCGCATTGGGCAGGGTATTGAATTTGACTACTGCTGTGTCCATGGCCTCATGGCCATCAAGGAAGTGGGCATGGAGTCCATTATGATCAATTGCAACCCAGAGACCGTATCTACTGACTTTGACGTAGCGGACAAACTCTACTTCGAGCCCATCTACTGGGAACACATTCAAGAAATCATCGAACTGGAAAAACCAGAGGGAATTATCGTTCAGCTTGGCGGACAAACTGCGCTTAAGCTGGCAGAAAAGTTTCACGAAAAGGGCATCCAAATCATCGGAACCTCTTTTAATTCTATGGACCTGGCTGAAGATCGAGGTCGCTTCTCTGATTTGCTTAAGGAACTGGATATCCCCTACCCTAGATACGGTGTTGCTGACGATACGGATGAAGCCTTAGAGATTGCTCGCCGAGTCAATTACCCCGTACTGGTCCGCCCCTCTTATGTATTGGGTGGACAGCGCATGCGAATTGGCATCAATGATGATGAACTAGAGCGTCATGTATTAAGTATTTTCAAGCACCTGCCTGATAATCGCGTACTGATCGATCAATTCCTCGAAAGAGCAAAGGAAGCGGAAATTGATGCCATCTGTGATGGTGACGAAGTACTCATCATGGGCATCATGGAACACATCGAGCCTGCTGGTATTCACTCTGGCGATAGCTCGGCTGTGTTACCAACTTATAGCCTTTCTGACGAGGTACTAGAGCAAATGATTGCCTATACGCGAAAGCTGGCTTTTGCCTTAGAAATCAAAGGCTTGATCAATATCCAGTTTGCCATCAAAGACGAAAAGGTATATGTGATCGAGGCCAATCCAAGGGCTTCTCGCACCACGCCATTTATCGCTAAAGCTTATGGTGTTCCCTTTTTGAAAATTGCGACAAAGGTCATGCTGGGTACGCACAAGCTAAAAGATTTCGAGGTAAACAAAAACCTGGATGGCTATGCCATTAAAGTGCCCGTATTCTCATTCAACAAGTTCCCTAATGTGGATAAAAACTTGGGACCAGAGATGAAATCAACGGGAGAGGCCATTCGCTTTATCAAAGATTTAACGGACCCCTTCTTCCGCGAACTGGATCGCCAGCGATCTATGTTCCTGACTAGGTAGCAGTTTGTCCTTATTGCGATCTGCTACGAATTAAGGGGATTCTATCACCTCTTAAATACTTGCTTATGAAGACAAAAGAGCAGATCGTAAAAAATTGGTTGCCCCGTTATACAGGAACGCCCATTGAAGAATATGGCGATTATGTCTTACTGACTAATTTCTCTCATTATGTCAATCTTTTTGCCGATTGGCACAATGTAGAGGTCAGAGGGCAAAATCGTTCTATGCCTTCAGCTACTGCTGACAACATCACCATTATTAATTTTGGAATGGGTAGTCCCAATGCAGGAACCATCATTGACCTGCTGACCGCCATTATGCCTAAAGCCTGTTTATTTTTGGGCAAATGCGGTGGGCTCAAGAGTAAAACCAATAAGGTTGGTGACCTCATTCTTCCCATTGCGGCTATACGCGGGGAAGGAACCTCCAATGATTACCTCCCACCTGAAGTCCCTGCACTACCTGCCTTTGCTTTGCAAAAAGCCATTTCTACTACTATTCGCGAATACGATAAGGATTATTGGACGGGGACGGTATACACTACCAACAAACGCGTTTGGGAACATAGAGAGGATTTTAAAGCCTACCTACAGTCGCTTCGCCCGATTGCTATTGACATGGAAACGGCAACCATTTTTATCTCCGCTTTTAAAAATCACATCCCTGCGGGTGCCCTATTGCTGGTCTCTGATATTCCAATGATCCCAGAAGGGGTAAAAACCGAAGAAAGCGATAAAAAGGTAACCGAAAACTACGTCGAATTGCACCTCAAGATTGGCATTGACTCTCTCAAGCAGTTGATCAATAACTCACTGACTGTCAAGCATCTCCGCTTTTAATGCTCCACCTTCACGACAATTTTTCCCATGGTCTTTCCCGTCTGAAAAAGGCGGATGGCATTGGGGAGTTGATCAAAACTAAAGGTATGTCCAACATGTGGTTTTTTGATTTGAAGATCTGCGATCTGTGCTAATAATTCATGCATTAAATCCGCCTGTTCGTATAGATAAATCAAATTGAAGCCCAGGACGCCTTTATTGATTTCTGCCAGGCTTTGTGGGTCCAGTTTAGGTCGCGTGATGTGTTTCCAGAGCAATTTGGGATAATTGGGACGGTCGCCAGGAGAGGCGTAGCGAGCAGCGCCATAAACGACGGAACGACCCTGTGGTGCCAAAGCTTCAAAACCCGCTTCAAATATCTTTCCTCCAATACACTCCATTACGATGTGCAAGGGTCGCCCATCCAAGGCTTTCCGTAGATCATCTGCAAAGTGAGCGGAGCGAACGATGACTTGATCATAGCCCTCTTTTTTACAAAACGCTACCTTACTGCTGTTTCCTACGCTACCAATGGTAAATGCCTTGTACTTTTTAGCAATGCGATTGGCTAGTATGCCCACCCCGCCAGCTGCACTGTGAATGAGTATATTTTGATTTTCTTTGAGATTCCCCAATTCCTTCAGGCCATAATAAGCGGTGAGTACTTGTACCAGATAAGCGGCTCCCTCCTCCATCGTCCAGTCATTGGGTACGGGAATCAAATAGCGCTGATCAATACAAATATGGCTGGCATAGCCCCCAAAACGCGTTACCCCCATCACGCGATCACCTTCCTTGAGTCGCGTCACGGCTGACCCTGTATTGATGACCCGCCCAGCATATTCCAGCCCTGGTGTAAAGAGTCCTTTGGGGGTTGCGCTATAAAGCCCCCAAATGGCAAAGACATCTGCAAAATTAAGTCCTATCGCTTCTACAGCAATGAGGACTTCTTCGCCCTGAGGATCGAATAATTGTTCTTCGACCATTTGCAGGTTTTTGACATTACCCGCTTTGAGTTGATAGATTTTTCGTTGGATCATCGTATGTTTTGTTTAATCAAAATGGAGCAAGAGGCCTAGCTACAAACCTGGGCAATCAAAGCCAATCCTTCTATGGTTAATCTACGATCAATTTCATCAAATTCAGGAGCCAGGGGTTTTAGCACAGAAGAGAGCCCTCCAGTAGCAATTACTTTTACATCCGCTCCCATTTCCTGGCGAATGTGTTCTAGTAAGTGTTTAACCAAACCCACATACCCCAATACTACCCCTGCCTGAATGGCGTGAACGGTATTTTGTCCTAATGCTGATTTGGGCACTTCGAGCGGCACCTCTGGTAACTGCGCGGTATTTTGAAAAAGCGCATTAATAGCCGTTTTCAGACCAGGTGCAATCGCTACTCCATTGATCACAGCTTCCTCAGAAACGGTCGTAAAAGATAAAGCTGTCCCAAAATCAACAATCACACATTTCTGCTGGAAGCGGTGATGGGCAGCAACGGCATTGGCCACCAAATCCGTCCCAATTTCGTCAGGTTTGAGTACTTCTACGGGAAGTTGAGGATATAATTCGGGACCTAGAATTAAAGGCTCAATCGCATTCATCTGCAAGAGCATTTCTTGCAATGGAAGGGTCACGGAAGGTACTACGCTGCTGATGATCGCTCGATCAATAATTGCAGGCTGCAGTCCAAGCTCTAGCAATTCATTGATCAGTTTATACTGCCAAGCTTCTGGCGAAGGTGTCTCCTTAGAAGGAATGCGCCAGGAGTGCCGCCATTCCATCTTGTCTAGCAAAGCAAAAACGATATCCGTATTTCCCACATCTATGGCTAGTAACATATGCTAAGAGGTCTTGTCTACCCTAAAAGTAATTCTTTAAAAGGAATTCTATGGAAGCATATTTGCCTTTAGCAATTTGAATATCTGAGCGTGCGATATTAATAAGGCGCCTTTCGTAATACCACGTTACCAATACGGCTGGCATGATCATAAAAAGTAGACCTGTTTTTAGATCTATTAAGTCCACTTTGATCGATGGGATATCATCGACAAGTTGATGTACCTCTGGGATGTCAATGTGCTTTTGTAAAAAAGTATTGATCTCTTGAGCATAGCGTCTAAAATCCTTAATATCGCTGAGGCTAGGATGGCCTTTTAATAATTTGTCAGCTTGGTACTGAATGTCCTTGACTTGTCGAAGAATATTTTGATTCACGGCATTGGTTTTTTTAGAAAGGCTTTGATGGTAGTAGTGCAAGTCTGAGCTTCTTCTTTGGAAAGCGCGATCCCCATTCGATAGCGCTTTTTGGCAATCCAGAAACAAATGGCCCCACCCTGTGTGCCATATCTTGGATGTACATCTACATAGTCGTTTAACTCTGGACAGATGGCAAAACCCTCTAGCTGATCTAGTGGGCAACTCCGTTTTTCATGTTTTTTAAGCCCTTCTTTATAGTAAACAAAAGTACGATTCTCCTTATCAATCCTTAAATGCTCCACCCCTCTCTGCAACCACACAAAAGTCTCCACTGAGCTGTATCCCAAATAGGCAAAAAAAGCAATCCCAACAAAAATCAAAAGTAGATCTAATGGCTGAGCTGGTTCTTTGATCAGAAGCACGATAGACAAAAGAATAAGGACAAAATATAAGACGATTTGAAAAGCAGCAGTGGCTCGCCAAAGTCTCGACCGAATGGAAGGAACATTCAAGTCCAGGCAATGGGCTGATTCATTCAACTGATAGCTGCGCTTTAGGGGAGGCATTAGTTCTACTTAAAATCCAATAATTTGAGCCGTTTTTTGAGCTCGGGAAGCGGGAGGGCTTCAAATTCAACAGCAACCATGCTTTCCGCTACTTCAATTTCTTTCATGGCCAAAAGGGGCTGATCGTTTTCATATTTTAATCCAATGATCCAAGCCTTTTCCCCTTGGGGCACCCCTTCAAAATAAAAGTAATCTTCCGCCAATTGTCCAGGAAGGACAAAGACCCGCTCTTTAAATACCAATTTACAATCGCGTTGACGATTTGGTGGAAGATCGACTTTCAGCGTCACCATCTGCTCTGGTGGTACATCTTTAAAGACATCAATATTTTTCCACCCCAGAGTAGAGGAATTAAAGACATAAAATTTAAAATCATCATAAGAGATTTGCTGTTCGTTATAGGCTACTTCAAGATTCTCCAAATTGACTTTTGGCAGGGTATCTAGCAGCTCTTCCATATTATCCAAACCAAACTGATTGAGCAGTGGGCGGTTGATCGCCAAAACCAGGTCATCTGGATTGTCTACTCCATAAGCCTCGAAAAGCGAATCCAGCTGATTACACTGTCCCAATATCTCCTGGTCGATTAATCCCGCTTTTATTAAGCTATCATTTTTCTGAATCATCTGAGTAAGCTCCATGATCTCCTCTTCAGCTGGACTCAAAGACCTAGCCCCTCTAAGCGCCCTGCGCCCCAAAAAGCTTTGAAGAAGTTCATCCATTACGCCACGATTCAATAAAGACATTCTCCCCTTTTTTTCCAATCGCGCGATCCGCCTCCTGGTTCGCTGACACCTCCTAACGATTCGATTATTGCTCCTCGTATCTTGATTCACTATCCCCCCAAAGGCTGAACCTACTCGTTTTATTCGACAAAAGAAAAAAGGACAAGATTCGCATACATTTCTCAAACACCCCAAGAGGGCATCTATGCAAAAAGCCATTTGCTCCTCTGGATTGATCGCCAAACGCAGACCTGCCCGCTGACAAATTTCCCATTCTTCGTTATACCTCAAACAATTGGCAATATCTCGAACCGTAAATTTCCGCAAAACACTATTATTACCAATCGACCAATTCATTACCTCCGTATGCGGGTCACGACGACCTTCAAAAACCCTTCTCCCCTCCTCCTCCTGAGTCGTCGGCATCATAATCGCCAAGTCCTTTTGCAAGCGAAGCGTATCGCCTTCCAAAATCGCATTGATGTAGACCATGCCATCACTTTCCAAAATCCGACCATTTGATGTAGTGGTCAGGTTTTCCAATACCATCGCTGACTTTTTGTAGACCTCCTTGACTTGAAAACGAATCAATGCGCGCTTTCTCTTCTGAGCAATCGACAATTCAAAGGCATCTACAGGAATGTGAATGAGGGTTCCTGAGGCACATGCTAATATCGTGTCTTCTTGTAGGGGAATATTAAATTCTTGGATCGGAATAGTCGTCTGCTTGTATAATTCACTAATTCGACTATCATCAGTTTTGATTAAAGGCGGCGGAGCAAGAGCAGGTATGGAATAGATAGCAATGAGGCTCACTCGCCGATCTGCCAATAGGTCCAATGGCGACTGGGCCTGGCTTTCACCAAACCAATTGAGCTCCACCTTGGCAGTATCCAAGCCTTTAGACTTCAGGTATTCATAAACCCCAGTCGCTCGTTTTCTGGATAGTATTTGATTATAAGCTATATTGGCTACGGTATCAGTATGACCACTAATCTGTATGTTCTCAACAGCTACTTCTGCCAACTCACTCAACCACTTGTCCAATTGCATTTGTTGAACGGAGGTCAATTCGAATTCGTCACTCGCATAATTTAATTGGAGAGATAAAGATTGTGCGTAAGCCTCAAGGCCCCCAAACAGCAATAAGGGCAGCAAGCAATGGCGACAAAGCAGAAGAATGGGCGGACGAAAATTCATAGCTCAAATAGAGAATTGACGCATCTAAAGTAATCAATTTGCTCAAAGAATCGCTATCTTCTCAACAGACAAATCATTTAATTTATGGAATACCAACCGCTTGGATCATCCGATCTACAAGTAAGTCGCATCAGTTTTGGTTGTATGTCTTTAGGAATGGATGAAGCCCTCAATAGTCGATTGCTCCATCGAGCTATTGACCTGGGAATCAACTTTTTCGATACCGCTGATCTTTACCAAAAAGGCGAAAATGAACGAATGTTGGGACGCATCCTCAAGGCGAAAAGAAAAGACCTCATCATTGCCACCAAGGTGGGCAATCAATGGCGAGCAGACGGTTCTGGCTGGGATTGGAATCCAACAAAGGCATACATTCTAAAAGCGGTCAAAAAGAGCTTAAGACGCTTGCAGACTGATTATATTGATCTTTATCAACTGCATGGTGGAACGATTGATGATCCTATTGACGAAAGCATTGAAGCTTTTGAGCAGCTTAAGGCAGAGGGCTTGATCCGCCATTATGGTATTTCTTCCATTCGGCCCAATGTGATCCGCACCTATTGCGAACGCTCCAATATCGCCAGCATTATGATGCAATATAGTCTGCTAGACCGAAGAGCGGAGGAGACGGTCTTTGAAGAGTTGCGACAGGATGGCATCTCTGTCATTGTGCGGGGGGGATTGGCTAAGGGTTTATTGGCGAGTAAGGCAGCAAGGGATTACCTGGGATTTACGCAGACGGAAGTTGCGCAGGCAGGGGCCTTACTGGAAGAGCAGGTGGGCGAAAGGAGCCGTGGACAGGCCGCTTTGGCCTATTGCCTCGCGGAGCCCGCAGTGGCGACTGTAGCCTGTGGGATTAGTAAGCTGGAGCAGCTGGAAGAGAATGCAGCAGCGATGCAATATCCTCCGCTTTCTGCCCATCAGTTGCAAGCGCTAAAGCAGGCCGTTCGCGCGGCCATTTATGAAAAACATCGTTGATGATCTATAGGCAATCCTTGGGTCGCTCACCAATTCCTGATTCCTCAATTAGCGTTTGTAAGCGCTTCTCGTAAAAGTCGAGTAATAAATTGTGGATATTGAGTTCGATGTCTACCTTTCGGTATTCTCCACCTTTTTCTGTTTTAGGATGCTCATAGGCACCAATGGAGATTGGAACGCCCATAAAATCGAGTTGACTTTTGACCGTCCAGGCGCGAGCAATACCCAGTTCCATATTGCTGCGCAGCGAAGTGGTAATTTCGCGTTCTGTATTTTTAGTGGTTGCACCGCCCTCTGGGTCATAGTGAGTGAAAGTTGAGCCTTCGGGAATATCCAATGATTTTTTGTAGCGAGCGCCTTTAAAGATATGTCCATCAGTATGCCCTTCGAGATAGATGCTAAAGTCTTCTTTACAGCGCATATTGGCCTCACAGTATTTTTGCAATACCTCCGTATCTACCCAGCTCGCAATTTTTTTGTAGTACTCAGGGTCTCCCATTTTCGCCAAATCAATTTCCTGACACAAGAAAGTAGAGATGATGTAGTGAACGCCAATATTACCAAGGGCTTGATACTGAACAGTGGTTGGACAAGGTAGCTGATCGCTGTTGAGATCGCCTTCCATAACCTTGGCGGAGGGAGGACCAAAGCGCTCGCGTTCAGTATGCGTTTCCTTTCGAGCTTGTAGGACCAATTCCCAATAGCGACATTGATAGACTTTGCCACGCAGTCGTTGGATTCGACATTCTACCTCCTCTGTATATTCGATTTCTTGGGCTTTATCCAGTGCATCGATCCTATCCAGGTATACTTGCCCTCGATCACAGGGGTTGAGATGGCCTTTGACGGTCCAGTATTTGATTTGGGCCAAGGCATCGCAGTAGCTGCTGGCTACTTGATATTCTTGTAGCAGCGTATCTTGATTGTCGATGAAGTCGATCCAATAATCTTCTAGCTGATTGAGTTCTTCCTTTTGTGCTTCGTATCTGGCAACCAATGCCTGTACTTTCTCAGAGGTTTTCTCCTCTAGCTCTGGCTCTTTTTCTTTGAGGATGGTGGCAATATTTTTTAGGATTTCCTCTCCTTGGCTACAAAAATTTACGGTACCAACCATGACCATTGCTTTGATTCGATCGTCGATCTCACAGTAGTCCATTCCAAAGGTGATTTCGTCTTTAAGGGTATCCGTAGCCAGGAATTCCGTCCAA
>JBCBDH010000109.1:0-9531 GCA_038529855.1 Bacteroidota bacterium
CACCAAAAGTTAAGGCAAACTCCCCTCTCCCTGTAAACTGTTTATTTTGCCAACCTTCAAAATCGCTGTAGACACAGAGTCGAGGATACCACTGAACGATGGTATAGAGATAATTATCATCCTTTTCAAAATACTCATAGCCCCCTCTACCCCAACTCACAGAGTTGATTCGATCAATCAGGTAATAATACCATTTGACCCTAAAGGAAAAGGATTCACCAGGTTTGAGCGCTTGAGGTAGCTCAACGCGCATCATGGTTTGATTGATGGTGTATTGCAGGTCTTTACCTGCTGCATCAGTCACCGCTTCAATCTTATGACCATATTTATCTTGCTCGCGCCAGGGTTCCAACATCCGCAAATCCTGCTCGCTCATCTTGGACTTGATCTTGCTGGGATTAAAGCGATGCTTATCCGTACTTGCTGCATGCTCATTTTCATCGAGTTGTAGCCACAAATAGCGCAAAGTGCTGGGAGATTGATTGTAATAAGTGATCAATTCGCTGCCATCCAAACGCTGTTCTTCCGTATTCAAACTACATTCAATATCATAATCACAACGCTGCTGCCAGTAATCAGGCCCAGGGGCGCCATCTACACCACGATACTGATTGGCAGAGGGTAGCGTTGTACCCAATTGCTCAAATCGGTAACCATGATTGGATTCATTTTGTCCATGTAGTAGTACAAAAGGGGTACAGACGAAGCTGCAAAGCAATAAGTAAATAAACGAATAAGTCCTATTTTTACTCATATTGATTGTAAAGTTTAAAAAGTGCGTGTTTTGGTATTCGAAACAAAATTAATAGCTACAAATGTATAAGCATTCTCCTTAATCTATGGTTTTATTATACCAAAATAGGTGGAACTACCTACAAATATCCAATTTTGGTTCTTGGAAGACGGTGAATTGCGGTATGGGCTCCTGGCACTTCAAAATCTACCTGCCCTGTCAGACTGACCCTGCTTTGGCGGGGAGTTAGGCTGACAGGGCAGCCCGCTTCCATTAATTTATTCTTTTAAAAGAAGCCGTTTTTCCGATAATGGAAAAGCCAATAATGTCTCTGTCTCTCTTTGGGGTTTTTACAGGCATTGAACGGCTGAGCTTCTATCAAAAGTTATTCATTGGAAATCAAAAATGTGACGCCAAGTACCTTTAGGAAGTCTGTTAGGTACAAGAAGAAATAGAGAATGGGAAACATAAGGCTTATTAAACTATTAGCTCATATGATGCCTGAAGTCCAAACGGTGTCTCATAAAGAGGATGAGCCATTACAATGGACAATATTAGTAAAACATACATCCCTCTAATTGAATTATTTCCTCTGTGCGAACAGAATCTTTTGAATAATTTCTTTCAGAAGGATTGAAAACAAATGTTTGACCATCAGAACTTGAAAAATGAAGTAAACCATCAATTACTTCATATCTATAATTGATAGTATATTCAATTTCTTCACTAAACCCATAATACTCATAATCAAACCACAAAACATCCTCCTGATCTTTTTTGATTTTTATATTCCATTTTATCCCATCGTAAGTTGTTTCCCCTAATTTCCATCCTTCACAATAGGACGCAATACTATCAAGGTTAAAGAAGGATATAAAATATTCATTGCCTGAAAAATTTGATAATTTTACATCTGAAAAGTCACTATAATAATTTTCTGCATCTGCCCAGATTGTCTCATCATACTTACCTAAAAATCGACAAAACTTTCTTCCCCAACCTGGACCACAGTAGGATACCACATTTGGATCTAAAAAAGGATATTCTCGTCCACTTGCATCTGTCACAACATCTTCCTCCCAAGTCTGCTCTCCAGAATAATATAGCTCTATGCCGTCGTCGTCCGCACAAGAAAATAAACCAAAGAATAAAAATAGAAAAAGTAATTTTTCCATCTCTGCTATTTTTTTACGCCAAAGATAGACTAACTTACTAAAAACATTCTTGAAGAATTAACAAAAGGTCATCAAATTAAAATAGATCCAGTACCTAACAATGCATCTATAGCCCATCCCTCCCGTTCGGTCGGCACGGCATGAATACGAGACTGGTTAACCGCATTTAATGACGCTCCTCTAATAGCGAACCACCCGCTCCGTAAAATACCCCCGCTCTGACTGCACCAGCACCAAATAAACACCCGCTGGATATATCCCCAAATCGAGCTTCAACTGATTTTGAAAAGCCTCCGTTTCCAATAAACGCCCTTGACCATCGTAAAGACTCAACTGCACAAGATCGGAATTGGGAAGCTCCACAAACAAGGCCGCCTCTGTAGGATTGGGATAAATCAAAACGGATAGCTGCTCTAGCGATTGGACAGAAGTGATGATGTCCAAACCATCACAATTTTCATCCAAACCGTTACCTGGAATTTCCGTCGCATCAGGATTGATCTCTGGATTATCATCATTGCAATCTTCTGCCAAGACAAAACCATCCTCATCCAAGTCATCATCCAAAGTCAAAGGATTACAGTCATTATCCAAGCCATCATAGACGATCTCCTGTTGATTGGGATTTACACTCGCCAAGTCATCATCACAATCCTCCGCCAAGACAAAACCATCGCCATCCAAATCATCATCTGGCGTCAATTCATTACAATCATTGTCCTCGCCGTCATAGGGAATTTCGGTCGCATTGGGATTGATCTCAAACACCTCGTCATTGCAATCCTCCGCCAGGCCAAAACCATCGCCATCCAAATCATCATCTGGCGTCGTCACATCACAGTCATTGTCTTCGCCATCATAGGGAATCTCCGCTGCATTGGGATTAATATCAGAACGATCATCATCACAATCTTCCGCCAAGACAAAGCCGTCCCCATCCAGATCATCATCTGGCGTAATGGGATTACAATCATTGTCGATACCATCATAAGGAACCTCTAAGCTATTGGGATTGATATCAGCTCGATTATCATCGCAATCCTCCGCCAAGACAAAGCCATCCCCATCCAAGTCATCATCTGGCGTCATCGCATCGCAGTCATTATCCTCGCCATCATAGGGAATTTCCACCGCATTGGCATTGATATTTGGATCATTGTCATTACAGTCCTCCGCCACTAAAAAGCCATCCCCATCCAGATCATCATCAGGTGTCGCTGGATTGCAGTCATTGTCTTCCCCATCGTAAGGAATCTCCGCTGCGCCAGGATTAATCTCAAATACATCGTCATTACAATCCTCAGCAGCTGCAAAACCGTCTTGGTCAAAATCGTCGTCTAGCGTAGCGGCATTACAATCGTTGTCGATATTGTCATAAGGAATTTCCGTTGCATTGGGATTGATATCAGCTCGATCATCATCACAATCTTCTGCCAAAACAAAACCATCGCCATCCAGATCATCATCTGGCGTCATTGGATTACAATCATTATCTAGTCCATCATAAGGAATTTCCACTGCATTGGCATTCACCTCTGGATTGTCATCATCGCAATCCTCCGCCAAGACAAAACCATCTTGATCCACATCGTCATCATAGGTCATTGGATTGCAATCATTGTCAATACCATCATAGGGAATTTCTGCAGCCGCTGGATTGAGCAAGGGATCAGCATCATCACAATCCTCTGCCAAGGCAAAACCATCCCCATCCAAGTCATCATCCAAAGTAGCTGGATTACAGTCATTGTCCCAACCATCATAAGGTACCTCCGTCGCATTGGGATTGACAGCAGAATTATTATCGTTACAATCAAAGACATTATTAAAGCCATCACCATCTACATCCTCTAAAATGCGATAGGACCCCACTGCTCCGCCCCCACCACTAAAGGAATGCACCAACATCTCCGCATAATGCGCCCCATTATAGGTGCCATATGTCCACAAAATCGTATCTGCTTGCTCCGCATTAAAGTACTCCCAAAGTCCCTCATCTGCACAATTGGGCGCACTGGGAACATTGCGATGACCACGACTTGGATCAAGATTATAATCATCATTGGGATCGTTGATCTTGTAAAAGTTCAAATCTTCATGGGCCAAGGCAGGCATGCCCGTGTCGTTTCGAAGGGCTTGCAGATCAGCTTCTGTATAGTAAAAACGCACTGCTACAGGTTCATCAGGCTGTAGCGAAAAAGGCATATTCAAATCCCAATAGCGATTCATGGTGATCCAACCGTCAGGGTCCTGTACATAATCAGCAGGGGGATTGGTGATTAGGCTCGTTCCAGGGCTACCCCCGCTAAAAGCGATATCGCCAATCGTACTCAAAGAAGCCTTTTCATAATCTTCTAAGGATAAAATAAGCAGGGGGTCAGCATTGGGATTATTGGGGTCTTCGTAATAATAATGTTGCCAACCACTGGTATCGCGACACATTTTATTGGACTGATAAAATTGGCCATTGGTTGGCGGCACAATACCTCTGGGGCCTTCGTGTAAGCCATTGTGTCGAAAACCTGCTGTTCTCAGCTCCGCTGGTCCATCCACCTCCACATCAATATTGGTATTGTAGGCAACGGGAGCGATGCGATTGGCGACGAGAAAATAGGGCTGATCGTGATCCAGAATCAGATCAAAGTTGAGGTATTGAATGCTGCTATTGGAAGTTTCAAAATAGAGATTTTGACTAGGATTGTTTTCATCAAAACTTCCTTCGTAGACACCAACATAAACACCCTCTTGGGCAAAGGCACTCACCTGAAAGCGAAAAATACCACTAACATCTACAGAGAAAGGAAGTACATCATAGCTTACGCCATTGAGTGGAGAAATCGTCGTTCTGTCATAACTTGGGCTGCAAGGCCCCAGTCTATTGGCGCGATGATAAGAGCGTTCCCCAATTTCAGGCGTCACACTCACTTCTCTCCACACACTAAAATTATCTTCTGCACAACGCGTTCTTACATAAATGCTGTAGGGATAATCCCCATTCAAATTGGCCAAAATACTATCCACATTAAAAACCATAAAAGTATCTGGATGAATGGCCGTCCCTGACAAATTGATGCCATAGTCAGAGGTACAGGCCGCTAATGTGTGTACATTTTGATGTGCTGAACCAGGAAGAATATCATAACCCAAAACACCATCTACCGCATCCCAACTAATGGTAAAATGCCCCGTGCCATCTGGCGTAGCCGTCAAATTTTCAACTGGCTCACAAGGATTTTTACAATTATTACCCTCCACAGTCATCCAAACACTGGGATTGGTATTATTGCAATAACTACCATAAAAATCCATCATAATATAATAAGAAGAGTCCTTTTTAACAGGAAGGGAGATGTCGTCAAAATAGGTGTCATTATAACCAAAGCCTTTATGCGACCAACAGCCCAAATAAGACCAATCGTCCAAATCACAAGGCTGACTTGCCGATTTGTAGTAAAACTGATTGAGGTATTCTCTACTGCCAAAGCTTCCACTACAAGTGCCCATCTGCCCAGGGTCAAGGTACAAGGTCCCATCCTCTAAAGCACGGTAAACAAAGATTCTTTCCAATTGTGGATCAAAATCCAGATTGGTACAGCTCTGAGGATTATTCCCTGGAAAAATATCTGCTCTACCTGTACTGTAAAAAGGTACATTTTCATCCTCTCTGGGTCCAACCTCCGTGCGATAGCACTGTCCACAATACAAATTTTCCACTTCCACAAAACAATCGCTATTGGTTTGGAAAGAAAAAGGGCCTTGCCAGGCTTGGGAATCTGATCCCCAAACACCAGAACAGGACATTTTGAGGTAGTAGTAATAGGTAGTGTTGGCCTCTAAACGAGAGAGAAAAATATTGGTCCCAATGGAAGAAAAACCGCCAGAAACATTTGTCGTGGTAGCAGGGTCAGCATAATCAGGCTGCTCAAATAGAGAATCCCTAAAAACAATCAAACTGGGTCGATTATCATTGCTACCTGGATAGGCCAACCAAGCTGTCGTAGCTGTGGTTCGCACAGTCAGTATGCTCAAATCAACCTCGCCACAATATCGTTCCGTAGAAAAATCAAAAGGGCCCACCCAGCAAGTTTCGCTATCCGTACAAACCTGCCGTAGATAAACATCGTAATCTGTATCCGCTTCTAGCCCCATAGGAGGCGTTCGAAAACGCCCATCCGTCAAGGCTAGATTAGGCATAGAAGGCGTCGTTTGCGGACTTGGCGGATTGGTGGCCCTAGGCGTGTAATAAACATCATAATTGCCAACCAAAGGCGCTCCTCCCATTTCAAAAACCAAATCTACATCAAAGACATGAGCCACATAATCCTCTAATTCCACCTCCCTTATCATTGGACAGGTACTGATCTTAAAAACAAAATTACTATAGCCATCATCCGCAAAAAGCAATAATTTATAAACGGTATCGCTGCTCAGATTGGGTAGTAAGATATCTGCCTCATCCGTAAAAGGAATACAGCGCCAATCAATAGAATCGCAATAATCGACCACCTCCTGCGCATTAATGGAAATACTTGAAAGGTGATAATTGGCCTGAGGATTTGGTTCGAGGATGGAAAAATAGTAGTCGCCATCAGCAGGTGGTTGGAAGTTGAACATTTGCTGGTCTCGATAATTATCTGGACTGCAAGGGTCAAAAAAGACGCGATCAGTATCTGAACCAAATCGCGCTTCTCCGCAAAGCGATAGGTCCTCAGCATAGGCACAAATTCCCGATTCAGTGGTAAAGTAAATAGGCCCTTGCCATCTGCTCACTTGCTGATTATCGCCATTGCAATCCGTCCTAAGATAGAGCGCATAATGGGTATCGTAATCCAAATTGTCCAGTACTAAAGCGGAGCCCGTCACATTTTCTATTGAGGGAGGCGTATCATAGCCATAAATCGTATCCTCTGGTGCATATTGATCCACTGGGGTGTAAAAAATATCCCAATTGGTTCCAGGCGCATCCGTCCAGAATAATTTGGCCGTATTGCGATTGACATAACCAATTTCGGGATAGGCATCAGGGCGCGGGCAGACGGGCGTATTGGAAGCCTCGATAGTGATGGCCCAACGCCCTAAATAACCACCAAAAATATCCGTTACATCGTCTCGTACATAGAGCTTCCAATCTCCATTGGGATTGGTGTTTTGTAAGGAAGCAAAAGTGGGTACAGCTTGGATAATGGTATCTAAAATGGGAAAGATATCCATCTCTCCTACATTGGTAGGCAAAAAATTGGGCCTTTGGTCGTAGTAATTCTCACTACTGATTGGGAAGGGAGCATCCGCATCCAATTGCAATTCGCTAAAACCATCAAAACCACCATCTGGGGATACATCAGAGAGGATGACGATTCGCTCTCCATTGGGGGCTTCCAGCAATAGATCAAACTGCGCAGTGGTCCAAATATGCTCTAAGGAGTATAAACTCAATCGAATATGGGACAAATGCGCGGGCAGCCCAGAGACATTGAGATTGGCGGGATAGGGAATTCCTGCGCCACCATCAGGGATGTTGATCTGGCTGTTGTATTCAAAAGTCTGTTGGGTAAATTGAGCTGAAAGGCGAATGCTAATACACAGCAGTAAGCCTATCAGGCTGAGGTAAGAAATTAGTTTCATGAGCTTTATTCTGATACTAGGATTATAATTATTGAACATGGACTAGCAAAATTAATGGATTTTCCTACTCCATGCCAGCCCTGAAGGGCTATTTCAGAGCTTTTGGTCAGCTCCCCACTGCTAACACTTCTCCTTCAGCAATGACATAAACCCGATCGCTTCGTTTGGGTTGGATAATGGCCAAGCCCGTGAATTGGCCAAAAGCGGGCAAAACGGCTTGTCTTTGGCCAAAATGAAAGCAGGGCAAGCGCAGTTCCTGTTTTCCCAAACCTTCCAAAAGTACGCCTGGATGCAAGTGGCCGTATAGATTGTACAGGTCTTTTGGATAGCCTTCCAGGGGATAGTGGGAAAAGATAAAGGGAGGCAGAATAAGGGGCTCCGTATATAATTTTAGGGCGGCTTGCTCGTAAAAGCCGTGGGGTAAAATATCGTGATTGCCCTGAACGAGTTCAAAAGAAATCTCTCCAAAGTCCCAAATCAAATCCACAAAAGCTTCCCATACCCTATTGATTCTGCTGTGAAACAAATCGCCTAAAAAGAGCACACGGCTAGGTTCAAAGGCTTCTAAAAGCTCCCGCAACACCTGAAGATTTTGACGCATAATGGCAGCGGGAGCTGCCAGGCCCTCTTTTCGAAAATGCGCTGCCTTCCCCAAATGCAGATCAGCAATCAGCAAACAATCCTCCTCTACCCAATAGATGGCTCTGTGGGGATGTAGGTGTAGCTGCTGTCCTTGGACTTTGACGATCATTGTACCAATTTGAGTTTCATTTTGCGAATTCGATCCTGTAGGCTTTCACTGGAAATGCGTTCGCGCATTCGATCAATGATGATGGGGAAGGAAAATGGCGTCGCTTTTTGCGCGCGTTTGATGATGATCTCTTGGTTTTGGATGCGTTGCAGTACGCCGCGTAGTCGCAGATCTTCCAATTGGAATTGGAATACCTCTTCGTAGGCTTGCTTGACCAATAAATTGTCAGGTTCGTATTCCTGAAACACTTCAAAGAATAATTTGGCGGAAGATTGTAAATGCTTCGTTCGCTTCTCTGAACCTGGAAAACCTTTAAAAACCAAACCCGCAATAGAGGCAATATCCCTAAACTTACGCCGCGCCATCTCTACGGAATTCGCGCTTTGCTGAATATCTGAGCGCAAATTTCGAGGACTCAATAATTCGTGATTGATCAACTGCTCTACCTCCAATTCCTGATCCGTCAGTAATTCAAAACCATAGTCATTCACCGCTATAGAAAAACTAATCGCTCGCTGCTGTGATAATCGCCAAGCAAGCAGCGTACTCAAGCCCTCATGTACATAACGCCCCTCATAGGGATAAAACAACAGATGATACCCCTCTCGATCTTTAAAATACTCTACCAAAAGCTCCTTTTCCCCTGGAATATGTGAACGTCGTTTTTGCATATCGATCAAAGGCAGCAACTTTTTGAGCTCAGGACTTTCCAAGCGCCCCTGATGAATATAGGCCATCTGCCGCCGCAACTCTGTTGATAATTCATTGGAAAAACTAATCCTACCCCCCAGCCAAGAGGGCGTCACTGCCTTCTTTTTCTTACTGGCCTTTACCCGCACCTCCATATTTTTCACCCGCACCACTTCTAATACTCGCCCACTAAAAATAAAAGCATCACCAGGTGATAAGGTAGAGACAAAACGCTCCTCTATCCGCCCTATCCTCGCCCCATTCCTATACTTCACCTCCATCGTCGTATCGCTCACAATGGTCCCAATAGACAAGCGATGTCGCGTCGCCATTTTTTGATTGACAATGTAGTAGCGGCCCTTGTACTGCCCTACTCGATTGTATTCATCATAAGCGTCCAGCGCCTGCCCACCAGTTGTAATAAAGGACAAACACCACAGCCATTCCTCCCTGCTAATGGTAGAAAAGGAATAGGTCGTCTGAATCTCCTTAAAAATCTGCGCTGCATCAAAACCACCAGAAACTGACAAGGTCACCAAGTACTGCACCAAGACATCAAA
>JBCBDH010000109.1:9541-12567 GCA_038529855.1 Bacteroidota bacterium
ATCGAGCAGCGGATTCCCTATGTGCGCTCGATCTGCCCCGTTTTCATGGCCCTCCGCAAGGCCGCACTCTCAATGAGTTCCAGCGAATGGGTGGGCACAAAATAAATGGTACTGGTCGCCCCTGGCTGATGCCCACTTCGCCCCGCTCGCTGCATAAAGCGAGCAACACCCTTTGGGCTCCCAATTTGAATCACCGTCTCCACGGGCCTAAAATCTACCCCCAAATCCAAACTAGAGGTCGACACCACCAATTTCAAACGCCCCTCATGCAAAGCCTCCTCCACCCAGTCGCGCTGCTCCTGATCAATCGCACTATGATGCATCGCCAGCAGACCCGCCAGTTCAGGCTGTACTTCCAAAATCGTTTGATACCAGCGTTCACACTGATTGCGCGTATTGGTAAAAAGCAGCGTCGTCTTACTAGCCGCCACTACTTCCAGTACCTTATCAATCATCAATATCCCCAAATGCCCAGACCAGGGAAAGCGTTCCACCTCATCAGGCATCAGGGTTTTCACTACGATTTTCTTTTTGATTTTGGAGCGGATGATCTTGGCTGTAGCTGCCGCGGGATATTGACCAAACAGGACTTCTTGCGCTTCTTCCATATTGCCAATGGTCGCTGAAATCCCCCATATCTTGAGCTTGGGCAGCAAATGCACCAGACGAGACAGGGCCAATTCCATTTGTACCCCTCGCTTTGATCCCACCAGCTCATGCCACTCATCAATGACAATGGTCTGCAAACCTTGGAAAATCTTTTCGTAGCCTACAGTTGCCAACAAGAGATGCAGACTTTCTGGTGTAGTAATTAAAATCTCTGGCGGTTTTCGCTTTTGTCGAGCGCGATCGCTACTGGAGGTATCTCCAGTACGGAGCGCGATATTCCAGGGTACACCTAAACCTTCAGCTGCTTTTATCGCGGCACTTTTGATTTCCTTGGCCAGGGCTTTGATGGGTGTAATCCAGATGGCTTGTAGCCCATTATGCTCTGGCAAGGCGGTTTTTTTGTGGTGTTTGGCCAAAAACTCTAGCAGTATGGGGAGCAAGAGCGAGTAGGTTTTTCCACTTCCTGTGGAGGCATTGACGATCCCACTTTTACCTTGTAGATAGGCTTTCCAAGTGGCGACCTGAAAGGGAAAAGGTTGCCAGCCTTGTTGATCAAACCAAGCCGTAGCTCTTGCTATTTGTTCTTTTCTAGTCAATGGATATTTGATTAGCTACCGTATAATTCCAACATCTTTTTCAATTCAACCAGGCTATTGGCCTCTGTGGCTTTTTTATCTTTTCGCCAGCGAAGCATGCGGGGAAAGCGGAGGGCGACGCCTGATTTGTGCCGTGAAGAGGCATTGATGCCTTCAAAAGCAATTTCGAATACCAACTCTGGGGTAACGCTGCGTACTGGACCAAATCGCTCGCGAGTATTTTTTCGAACCCAAGCCGTAATTTGAGCAAATTCTTTATCTGTAAGACCAGAATAGGCTTTGGTAAAAGGGACCAATTGTTCACCATCCCAAACGGCAAAGGTATAATCCGTGAATAAATTGGCGCGGCGGCCATGACCCTGTTGGGCGTAGATCATCACAGCATCAATGGTAAGTGGATCGACTTTCCATTTCCACCAATCGCCGCGTTTTCTTCCCGTTTTATAATCTGAACTAAGGCGTTTGATCATCAGACCTTCGCTGTGATGAGCGCGGGAATCAGCGCGGGCAGCTGTGGCCATTTCCCAAGTCTGGACATCCACCTGCGGGGATAGATGGATGATATCAGGGCAGGGATGATCTTGAAGTAATTGCTCCAATAAAGCGCGTCTCTTTTGAAGTGGCTCCTGACGAATGTCTTTTCCTTCCCACTCCAATAGATCATAAGCCATTAAAATCACTGGCGCTGTTTGGAGAATTTTTTTACTCACATTTTTTCGGCCAATCCGCGTTTGTAAGACATTAAAAGAAAGTGGTTGGCCATCTTTGTAAGGCATGATTTCCCCGTCAATGACGGTGCCATTGGGAAGCTGATGAGCCAAGGGGCCATACTCTGGAAATTTATCCGTCACCAACTCCTCTCCTCTGGACCACACAAAAAGATGATCGCCACGAACGATGACCTGCCCACGAATCCCATCCCATTTGCGTTCGACCTGCCATTCTGATGGATCGCCTAATTCTTCAGGTGCTTCTTCAAGCGCGTAGGCGAGATAAAAAGGGTAGGGCCGCGAAATATCGTCTAGCGGATTGCTGGAACGAATCAGGGCTTCATAAGTCGTATTATCTGGTGTCCAATTCCCCATGAGACGATGGGCAATGCTGTTTTCTTCCTGCTGCTCAAACTGCGCCAATGCCCGCATCATCAATTTCTGCGATACCCCCATTCTAAAGCCTCCAGTGATGAGCTTATTAAAGATAAAGCGCTCTTTGGTTTTTAGCCCTTGCCAGGCATGAATAACCGCTTCCTTTTTCGCCTCATCCGCTTGCTTATCCAAAGATTTGATTAAATCAATCCAATCAGACAGCGAGTGTTCATGCTGCTTTTCAGGTGCGGGAAGGACCAGTGCAATGGTCTCTGCCAAATCTCCTACAACGTGATAGCTCTCTTCAAATAACCAAAGGGGAACACGAGCCATCTCCGCTGCCCACTCTCTCAACTGGCTGGTTTTGACCGTTCGCTTGGGGCGACGATGCGATAAGATGGCAATGGCCCAAAGGCGGTCTCTATCATTGGCCGATTCAAAAAAGGCAACCAGAGAAGCGACCTTTTTGAGGGTCTTGGTCGTTTGGTCGAGTTCGTTAAATAAGCGGGCAAAATGCTTCATGATTCCGTACTTGGCTTTTCGCTTTCTTCAGGGGTGGGATCAATACTTTCTCCACGAAATTCAGTATCAGCAGATTCCGCCTCTAGCCCCTTTTCCAGTAGGTATTGGGTGTAAATAGAAGTATAACCGTGGGTTACAATGACGCGCTCTGCTTTCGTCTCCGCTACCGCTTTATTCAAATCCTACTGGAAAAGGGGCTAGAGGCGGAATCTGC
>JBCBDH010000110.1:0-12518 GCA_038529855.1 Bacteroidota bacterium
TTGACGATCAAGGCAAATACCTCAGTCGAATCGACCAAATTGGACGAGGCCCATCAGAGTATATTGAGATCACCGATTTTACCGCTTCTCTAAAAGAAAACAACATTGTCATCTATGATGATAAGCAACAAAAGGTATTGAAATACGATCTCGATGGTAATTTTATCGATGCCACCCGAATCAACTACTGGCCATTAGGCATCTCCTTTACCCCCAATCAAAAAGAACTAGCCCTGGTCTCTCCCCGCCCCATGGAGGTCTACTCCAATAACCATAGCATTATGGTTATGGACAAAAGCTGGAAACCCAAAGCGCAATTGATTAAGCACGATATCGAAGATACGGAGGACTACCTCAAGAAGTCCATATGCTTCTATACCTTTTTTGAATACGAGGATAGCCTGACCCTTTGGGAAAGCTACTGCGACACCATTTTCAGAATTACGGATGATCGAAAAGTAATTCCTCGTTACCACTTGGATTTGGGCAAGGACAATATGCCTCACGAACTGGCAGCCTACGATGAAAAATTTAACCATCACATCACCGAATATTCCATCATCGACAAGGTATTGGAATCCAAACATTATCTGTTTATTTCCGGTATTTATAAAGGCTACCTCAAAGAGATCTTTTGCGACAAACGCAGCAATGAATGCCACAATTTAGTATTCAATCTCTCCATAAAAGATCACGGTTTTCACAATGACATTGACGGCGGAGCACCTTTCTGGCCCTATGGCGTCGTTGGCAATGGCTGGGTTTTCGGTTCCTTCCAAGCCACAGACCTGCAAACCTATTGGACCTTTGACGACTACTTCGACAATATGGAGGTTAAATACCCCGAGCGACAAAAAACCCTGGAAGCCATTGTAGAAAACTCAACCATAGACAGTAATCCGATTATCCAACTCGTCAAACTGAAGTAAACCAAATAACATGAAACAATCCTTATTATTATACGCCATTATCCTCGTCCTTTCCGGTCTGCTGATTTACAATACTTATCAGCTCAAAAATCACGGAAAGACCATTGAATCCTCTCTGCTCAAACTCAATTCTACCTCTACTGAACTGAACTATTGCAATTCTTTTTTAAGGATGTATGAAATGGAAATCAGCCAATATTTTAATTATGGCGGTTATCAATTTGATGACGATTTTCTACTCTATGATATGGATACCAAAGAAGAAGTCTTACTCAAAGATTTGGACCAAGAATTTTTTCTGGCCTTTGATGAGGGCAGTTGTGAAAGTTGTGTAGAGCAAGAAATCCATAAGCTCAAATCAGACTATAAGGGTTTAGGCGATCGGGTCGCCATATTGACCACTAAACGAAGCGACCGCGAGTTGAAACTGATGAAGAGTAGGCTCAAGATTCCATTTAAAGTCTACGTCACCGAAAGACTGGCTTCCGACTTTGATGTACTAGGCGGCGGACAGCCTTTTTATTTCTTTGTCAATGACCAACTCATTTGCAACCGCCTCTTTATCGTCAACGACGATCATCCCAAATTGAATAATGCTTATTTGGACTATCTCAATCGGGAATTGTCTATCGAATTAAGTATGAAGTAATGAGGAAACAACCATCATGGTGGGGATTACTGGCGCTGTGCATGCTGCTGGCTTGTTCAGATCAAACCGAACCAGTCGCCGCAGCCGTGTACGATCCTTTGCTGGAAAGCCAAAAGGCCATCAGTAAAGTAAAACTGGAACAAGTCAAGCTGGGGGTGTTTACCAAAGAAATGTTGAGCAATGGCAAACTCAAAGCCCGCCAAAAAGCCAATATCTCTTTTCCTTTTCCAGAACAAATTGTCCATATCTGGGTGCGAAATGGGCAACGCGTTAAAAAGGGAACGCCCCTGGCTCAGCTTGATGATTTTGAATGGCGCAGCAGTCTGGCCAAAGCCCGTCAACAAAAAAGCCAGGCTTTTCTCGATGTGCAAGATCAATTGATTTCCCTGGGTTTTGACATCACTGACTCGCTGAGTATTCCCGCAGAAAAATGGGAAATGGCCAAACAAAACAGCAGCTACAAAAGCCATGAATTGGACATCAAAAGCGCCCAATACCGCTTGGAACAAAGCATCCTTCGCGCTCCCTTCTCAGGAGTCATTGCCAATTTGGAAGCCAAGGCTCATAACCATTCCAGCCAATACGAAAAGCTCTGTACCCTAATTGACGATCAACAACTAGAGGTAGAATTTCAAGTAATGGAATCCGACTTGCCCATGATCGCTTTGCAACAAAAGGTAGCGCTACAACATTTTTACGATCCTCAAAAAACCTATCAGGGAAAAATCACACAGATCAATCCCGCAATAGACGAAAACGGGATGATCAAAGTATGGGCAATGATCCAAAAACCCAATCGCCATTTACTGGAAGGAATGAATGTAAAGGTAAAAATCAAAAAAGCCTTATCAGAACGAATCCTGATTCCCAAAATAGCAGTTGTCAACCGACAAAATCGCTCGGTCGTATTTACCTATGAGGAGGGAAAGGCCAAATGGAATTATGTGGAGTTGGGTTTGGAAAACAGCCAATACGTCAGCATTGTATCAGGTTTGGAGGTGGGCCAGCAAATCATTAGCGCTGGACATTTTGATCTGGCGCATGATGTAGCGGTCGTTCCAGATACGGTTCAAGAAATCCATTAAAATGTCGAAAGCCGCTCGATACCCAAGAGGCAGCGACTTTAGCCTAAAATGCCTTTTTTTACTATTGACGATTGGCGGCATTAGCCTAATCCCCTATCTGTCCATACAGCTTTACCCCAGCCCCAAAAAGCAAAAACTTACCCTCCAATATGAATACCCCAATGCCAGTCCTGAGGTCCTTGAAAAAGAAGTAACCGCCCGACTGGAAAGCATCTGCGCCCGTATGAAGGGATTGCAAAGCATCCAGTCCACTTCTGGTTTTGGGAGTGGTTCTATTGAATTGCTTTTTGATCAGGATCGAGCCATGGATCAAACGCGTTTTGAATTACAGTCGCTCATCCGACAAGTCTATCCGCGTCTCCCTCAGCAGCTTTCCTACCCTCAAATCAGTCAACAAACTATTTTTGGACAACAAAAAAAATTACTGGTTTATGCCCTTACGGGAAAGGCCGCCGCCCATCAGCTCGAACAATGGGCCAAGACGCATTTTATTCCAGCCCTCGCCTCCCTAAAAGGCATCAATCAAATCAAAATCCATGGCGCCAGCCACCAGCAGTGGAGCGTCCGTTATGACCTCGACCGATTGCGACAATTTGATTTAAAACCCAGTGATATTTCCAAGGCCCTTCAAGCGGAATATCAATTATTGGAATTGGGTTGGACGGAGAAAATGGAAGAGGGGCAGGTCGTACAGCAATTGGTACAGTTGGAAGGAGGAAGAAGCGCAGCACAAGATTGGAGCCAACTCCCCATCGCTCAGCGGGAAGGCCGCATCCACTACCTTGGAGAAGTAGCACATGTTGATCTGGAGCAACAGCCCCCCAACTCCCACTATCGCATCAATGGCCGTGAGGTCATTCACATGATCATTCACGCCAATCCTAATGTCAACCAAATCCAATTGGCCAATAAAGCCAAAGAACGCATCCAACAAGCCCGTCAAACTTCAAATGATCAAATCCAATTACACCTCGCTCATGATGCGACTAAAGTACTTAGAGAAGAATTGCAAAAGATGACAGCCTACACCTTATCTGCCATTGCCATCTTACTGCTCTTTGTACTACTGGCCAGTCAAAGCTGGCGATATACCCTGATCATTTCAATGACGGTCGTCGCCAATATGGGTATGGCATTATTATTTTACTATGCCCTGGGTATTGACCTGCATTTGTACTCCTTGATAGGCATCACTGTATCCCTGGGTATCGTCATTGACAACAGCATCGTCATGCTGGATCAGTTGCGAAAACATCGCTCTAGCCAATTATTCCTCGCCATCCTGGCCGCTACGCTAACCTCTATGGGCGCCATCGTCCTACTCTTCCTGCTGGATGAATCCAAGCGGGAAGCATTGGGTGATTTTGCCTTGGTCTTTATCATCAACCTATCCCTTTCTTTGCTTATTTCGCTCTTGTTGACACCAGCGCTGTTTCGCTCTTTTAATTGGCCAGATAGACCGCTTCCTTACTCTGATTGGCGAAAAAGAATAAGCCAGTCTTTAAATCATTATTACAAGCGCTATATCTTATCCGCCTACCGCTTTCGAAGGCTCGCTTTTGCACTCCTTCTTTTGTTGTTTGGCTTTCCCGTTTTTCTATTGCCAGATCGAATTTACGACAACAGCGATTGGGCCAATAGATACAATACCATTTTTGGCAACAGCTATTATCAGCAACACCTAAAACGCTATGTGAATTATGCCCTTGGCGGCACCCTTCGATTGTTTTTGGACGATCGCAGTCGATTTAGTCCTGTCAAAAAGAGAAGCCGCAATTCGCTACAGGTCAGCATCCACATGGAAGAGGGGCATCAATTGGAACAAATGGATCAAATCAGCCAGCGTTTGGAGCAATTTATTCTTCGCCAAAAGGGGGTAGAGCAAATACAGGCATTGGTCAATAGTCCATTTGAGGCCAATATTGAAATCTATTTTCATCCTACTGCGGAAAGTAGCAATTGGCCCACCCTGCTCAAACGCCAGTTATTGGCTGAAGTCAACCAAATTGGAAGTGCCGATTTTAAAGTCCTTGGCCACGGTCCAGCCTTTGATAATGAATTGCAAGGTCAATTTCTCAATCAACACATCTTACTCAATGGTTACCATTACGACGAACTCAAAAAACAAGCGGCTGGAATAGAAAAAGCCTTACAGAGCCAGCAGCGCATACAGGGTGTATTCACCAGTAGTCGCCCTTCATTTTACGCCCCAAAATCTCACTTGCGCTATTTCCATCGGCCAATTCCCGAACAACTCGAAATGGCCCAGCTTTCTCTACCCCAACTGGCCCAAAAACTAAGCGAACAATCCCCAGGCGAGCGCTCCATTTTATCCCTACCTTATGGCAAGTATCGCCTCCCCGTTTTTCTAAAGCCCCAATCGCATACCGCTCAAGACCAATGGTATTTACTCCATCAAAGCCTCCCTACTAAAGATCAAGCCTTCACTCGATTGAATCAGCTAAGCCATGTCAATCGAAAAAAAGGGTATGAAGAAATTGTTCGACTGGATCAGCAATACCAATTGGCCGTTGGTTATAATTATGTTGGTCATGCGAGAATGGCGAGCCAATTCCAACGCTCCCTAATTGATACGGTTCGCCAAGCCTTGCCCCTGGGATATACGGTGGCCAATGCCGAACCTGGCTTTTGGGAAAAAGGAAAAGGGTTTAGACGCATCTTACTCAGTATCGGTATGGCGGTACTCATGATTTTTATCATTGGCAGTATTCTATTCAATTCCATCCGACAAGCACTGATGGCCATTGCAATGATTCCCTTTGCTTTTATCGGTTTGTTTTTGAGTACTTATTTTTTTGAATTTCATTTTGACCAGGGGGGCTATGCCGCTTTTTTATTATTGAGTGGGCTATCAGTCAATGCCGTTTTTTTTATTGTCAATGATTATAATTTACTCAAAAAGCAATCCCCTGATCAGTCAGAGCTGAGCCTTTACCTGGCGGCCTTTCAGGCTAAGATTATTCCTATTGCTTTGATGGTTTTGTCTACTGTTCTGGGTTTGCTTCCCTTTTTGCTCTTTGGGCAGGCGCAAGCCTTTTGGTATCCCCTGGCCATTTGTACGATTGGGGGGCTGCTCTTTTCGATCTTGGGGCTGTTCTTTTATCTGCCCTTATTGTTTGCTATAAATCCCCGTCAAAATGGTTGATTTTCTCATCAAACGCCCAGTCTCTGTCTTGATGACTTTTTTGGCCTTGCTCTTGCTCGCTGGGCAGAGTGCTCAGCGTTTGCCCATGTCGCTGCTTCCTGATGTGGGAATACCTGAGATTACGGTACAGCTCCAATGGCCCAATGCTTCAGCGAGGGAACTGGAGCAGGAGGCGCTTCGACCACTACGGCAGGAGTTGTTGCAGGTCAACGGTTTGCGGCATTTGGAGAGCGAGGCGCGGCAGGAGGCGGCTTCGATCCGTTTGGAATTGGAATATGGAGTGGAGGTGGATTATGCTTTTATGGAGGTAAACGAAAAGATTGATCGGGCGATGAAGGCTTTGCCAAGGAAGCTGGAGCGGCCACAGGTGATTAAAGCCAGTGCGGGGGATATTCCAGTGGTTTATTTACAACTTTCTTTAAAAGACAGCAGCGCCTATGCGGGGCATTGGTTGGAATTTAGCCAATTGGTGCAGCAGGTGATACAGCGGCGTTTGGAGCAATTGCCCGAACTCGCTTTGGTCGACCTAACGGGTTTTGCTCGCCCAGAAGTTTTTATCATTCCCAACCAGGAAAAAATGAGGAGTCTGGGGATTCCTCAAATCGCTATACAAGAGGCCCTACAAAAGCATCAATTGCGATTGGGTCATATCAAAGTACAGGATCGGCACTATCAATATACCGTTCAACTGGATTTTCAATTGAATTCTATCGAAGATATTGAAAACCTCCATCTAAAGATGGACGATCGGCTATTCCGACTTAAGGATCTAGCGCGTATTGGATTGCGTTCGCAAAATCCACGCGGAACATTTTGGTCGAATGGTCGCCCAGCTATCAACCTGGCGCTAATCAAAAAAGCCAATGCAAAGATGGCGGATTTAGATCGCTCCGTTAAAACCTTGATCCAACAATTGGAATGGGATTATCCCGATCTCCATTTCCATTTTTCCCAGGATCAAACCAGTCTGTTAAATGGCGCCATCTGGAGCTTGCAGCAAAGTTTGTTGATGGCTTGTGTATTGGTGGGGCTGATCCTTTTTTTATTTACCCGTCAGTGGCGTTCTGCACTGATTGTAGGACTTTGTATCCCAATAGCGCTCTTGTTGAGTTTGATCTTTTTTTATGCCTTGGGGCTGTCCATTAATATGATCTCTTTATCTGGATTGATTATGGGGGTGGGTTTGATGGTGGATAATGCGGTGATTGTGGTGGACAATATTGTGCAGGAGCGAACGAAGAGCGATTTGGCGCGAGCCTGCGCAGTGGGAACGCATCAAGTGATTCGCCCACTGATCGCCTCTACGCTGACGACCTGTCTGATTTTTCTGCCCCTTATTTTGCTAAGTGGTATGGCAGGGGTTTTATTTTACGATCAGGCGGTAGCCGTGGCCATTGGATTGGGCGTTTCGCTTTTGGTGTCTATTACTTTAATTCCAACACTTTATTTTAATGGTTTTAAAAAGCTGGGGCAAGCAGCGAGCCAGGAGGAGATAGTACACCCCAGCGTAGCAAAGTGGTATTTTTATAGTGTGGATGGGGTTTTGCGTTATCCTTGGTTAGTTTTGGGCTTGTTATTGGGATGGATTGGAGCGGGATGGTTTGGGGTGATGCAGCTAGATCGTCATTTATTGCCTCCGCTAGAGCAAAAGGATGGTCAATTATTTATTGACTGGAATGAGCCCATTTCCTTGGCGGAAAACCAGCAGCGTATCCAAAACCTCTATCCCCAAATAGCCAATCGCCTAAGTGATTTTAGTGCTTTGATTGGAGAGGGACAATACCTTTTCTTGCAGGAAGGGCCAAAGGCGATCAACGAAACACAGCTCTACCTCCAATGTAGTAATGAGGCCCAATGGCAATCGCTACAAGCCTGGCTCCAAGCCTATTTCCAACGTTTTTACCCAAAAGCCGTTGGGGAATTTAGCCCTAGTGAAAACATCTTTGATCGCCTCTTTCCCCAAAAAGCTGATCTCCAAATAGCCATCGCTAGCCAAGGGCATAGCCCCCAAAAACAAATCGAGTCCTTACAAAGTCTTATTCAACATCTACAGGCCGAAGAACCAGATTTGGACTTTAGCCTCCCTCCTACAGAATCGGTCGTCCAATTAAAAAGCGATCCCGCTCAAATGCTACTCTACGAAGTATCGCCCAGCCATTTACACAGCGAGCTAAAAAAAGCATTGAGCCAACAACAAATTAGTCTTTTACAAAGTCCAAGAGACCGCATTCCCGTAGTCCTCAATAGCCGCCCCAAAGGACTACAAGAATTGATCAACACCCTACACGTCGATAACCAAAAAGGCTTATCCATTCCCATCCGCCATCTACTACAAGTCCATCAACAAGAACAATTCAAAAATATTCAGGCCAATAAAGCAGGGCCCTACCTATCGCTCACCTTCAATCCTAAACATCCTCAAACCGCGCTTCAAAGCATTCATCGCTTCCGCGCTCAACAGCCCCAATTGGACCTACAAATCAGTGGCGCCTATTTCGATAGTCGACAGCAAATGCGAGAATTGCTCAAAGTCCTGGGCATCGCCCTGCTCCTCCTCTATTTTGTCCTGGCGGCCCAGTTCGAATCCCTGCTCCAACCCCTCATCATACTGCTGGAAATCCCCATCAGCCTGACTGGAGCCATCGCCGCCCTACTCCTTTTCGGCAAGTCCCTCAATCTCCTTTCTATGATTGGCATGATCGTCCTGACTGGCATCATCATCAACGACTCCATCCTAAAAGTCGATACCATCAATCGCCTACGACGCGAGGGCCTCCCCCTGATCGAAGCCATTCATCGCGGCGGCCTCAAGCGCCTCCACCCCATTTTGATGACCTCCCTGACCACCATTCTAGCCCTGCTCCCCTTCCTATGGATGCAAGATAGCAGCGCACAGCTCCAAGTCCCCCTTGCCCTGGCTTTGATTGGTGGGACATTGGTTGGGACCCTGGTGAGTTTGTATGTGATTCCCTTGCTTTATTTGGTTTTGTATCGATAAGATCAAGGGGACAAAAAAACATATTGGCTGTGTGAATGTTATGAGAGAGGATGAAAAACGACGCCAATACAATGAACAAGTCCTCTCTCGATCAAAACACCCTTCACCAAATCATTATTGGCTATCGCCAGACTGTAGAAGAACGCTATCAGTACGACCGCCTGAAAGCCCGATATGAGATTCCCGATAGTTTTGGAGCGGACCAAATCGCTGAGTTTCGACAATACTTTTTGGAATATGTCTATCCTGATATCGAAAAACGGGAGCAGTTGAATGCGAGTTTTGAGAATTTAGACAATTACATCAAATCGCCAGATCGCCTATTGCGCCTTTTAATCGACTCCACCAGCTTATTGTTCAAATACGGACGGCATTTACCCAAGATATTGACCACAGGGCTAAAGGCCCTCAAGTCCTTTCGGACGGCCAATCAATTTGAGGAAAGGCTGGTGTTAGCTTCCCAGGAATTGCAATTATCGCCTCCATTTGGCCCTGATAAGATCAATCAAATGATCCAATCGCTACCAAAAACAGACTTGGATGCCTTTGTCAATAGTGGGCAATCGCTGATGGAGACGCTTTACGATCAGGAATTGGTCAACAAGATTCAAGAGATCATCCAGCATTTGATTGGGAAGATGCGCAAACGGCCAAATGTTTATTCCCAGGGGGAAATTGATGGGCTGCGTATTGGCTTGGCGCTTATCAAAGAGGGCAATGATTTGTTTAGTCAACTCTCGCCCAAAGATCAGGAGTTGGTATTGAATTTTATCATCAAAATAGAAAGGGAGCATATTGAGCAATTATTTGATTAGTCATGGATCAAAAACCACTGGTACATAAAATCTGTCTACTCAAAAAATTCCCTGGCAAAGGCGGTTGGACTTATACTGAACTGCCAGAAGTGCCGCCTAATAAGGACAATCCATTTGGTTGGGTAAAAGTAAAGGGGATGATTGATGACTATGAGCTAAAACAATACAAATTAATGCCTATGGGTAATGGTCAGTTGTTCCTGCCTGTCAAAGCCCAAATTCGGAAAAAGATCAAAAAGGAAGCTGGTGATCACGTCGAAGTGATCCTCTACGCCGATGATGATCCACTGGTTATTCCCGAGGAAATCATTGATTGTTTTGCCGATGAGCCTCCCAAGCGCTACCAAAGCTTTTTGCAATTTTCGGAGGGGGAGCAAAAAGCCTATCTAGATTGGATCTATGCTGCGAAAACAGAGGAGACCAAAGCAAATCGCATTCTTGAGATGATGGAGCGATTGAGAAAGTCGCTTCGTTTACAGGATAAAAATGATAAAGCTGAAAACAAATAAGCTATGAAATGTCGATTTGTCCGCCTGGAGCAAGAGGCGACGATCATCCACGAAAAAAGATTATTGGGATTTCCCATTTATCAAAGGATTAGAATTAGAGAGGAGCAGCTTCAACTTATGCCCTCGCCCTACCCACATCCACATATTTCTATTACAGAAAGTGGATTGAGTCGTTTCTTTATCAGCGCTTTCGATGGAAGCGATTCCCGCGAGCAGATGGGTGAATGGTCTGCTTTTGTCTTAGAGATGGCCTTGTATCAAATCCTAGAAATGATTGCCTTGGAGCAAATACAGGTGTATCGTTTTATAGACGAGTACCGCTTGATGAATGGCCTGACGACAGACAAACTTGATGAATTTCACCTGGTGTATGGAAAAAACACCATCCCGTCTGAGCAGGATATCGCTCAAGAAATTCTGTCGATTATCGACTACATTCAAACGCCTCAAAAGAAAGGGGGAAATTTGGAGGAGGTCATCCATCTTTTGGTCAAAGATACGCTCGGCAGTCAACACTACAGAGATCCCTATAAAGCCTTTGGAATCGCATGGCTGACAAAGGCGGCTTCGCAAAGCAACTGGTGTACACTAGAGGAGCTATTCCCAGATAACCGCGCCCTTCAACATAGACTATATCGCATTCGCAAAGAGGAAGAAAGTCAAAAAGCGATGCATAAAATAGCCAAAGATCAAGTCATCTACCTCAATGATTTGGCCTATAGCGATCGAGTCTTTATCTCTCTGAAACAAGAGTTATCCGATTTGATCTTAGAGCAATTGGAGCGAAGGAGAGATCGGGACTGAGTCCCGCAACTGTCGGACTGACCCCGCTTGGGCGGGGAGTCAACGCAAGGATGGCTATTCATGGAGATTAGTACTTGCACTATTAAAACATACCTAATATTCTGTTTAGTAAGGCTTAAGCGATAGGCGGGCTGCGCTATCGGACTGAATTGGCTCAGTCCGATAATGAGTGGGTGAGCCGTTGAAATTATTTTTTGAGGTTTCGCTTACTATTAGATCAGCAACAGCATTGATTGTCAGGCTGACCCCGCTTGAGAACAGAGCTAGCGCACATTGTCGGACTGACCCCGCTTGAGAACAGAGCTAGCGCACATTGTCGGACTGACCCCGCTTGGGCGGGGAGTCAGTCCGACAGGGCAGCCCGCAGGTTTTGAATAAGGGCAAGGGTCTCTCTGACTTTTTGGTTTAGGGCATCAAAAGCGCGATGGCTTAGTATTTCTTTGGAAATTAATTTAGACCCCATTCCCACACACACGACGCCAGCATCAAACCAAGCTTTCAGATTTTCTTCCGTTGGCACTACACCGCCCGTAGGCATAATAGAGGTCCAAGGCTGAGGGCCTTTGATGGCTTTGACAAAACCAGGACCATAGAGTCCTCCTGGGAATAATTTGACGATTTCACAACCCAGTTCCTCCGCTCGCGCAATCTCGCCAAGGCTCGCACAGCCTGGCGACCAAAGTACTTTTCTGCGGTTGCAGGTCAGGGCGATGTCTTCCCGAAAGACTGGCGTGACGACAAAATTCGCCCCAAGCTGTAAATAAAGCGAAGTTGTTCCCGTATCGGTCAAGGAGCCTACGCCCAGGATCATCTCTGGCAGTTCGGCCTCACAGTAGCGGTTGAGTTCGCGAAAAACCTCGTGGGCATAATCTCCCCGATTGGTAAATTCAAGCAATCTGGCGCCTCCTTCATAACAAGCTTTTAAGACATCTTTTGCCAATTCGACATCTGGATGATAAAATAAAGGGACCATCCCCTGGTCCTTCATCATTTGAGCCACTTCAAGTCTGCTAAATCGAGCCATAATATCATTTTTTCGATAAAGTATAAGTTATTTAAGTTGATCGGGAAAGGTCCCTAAATCAATTCCCCAAGCCCAGGGCAATAGATAATACACCAAAAAAGTGAGCAATAAAATAGAGACCAAATTCATCCTAAAACCAATCCGAATCATATCTGGAATACTCAAATACCCAGAGCCAAAAACGACCGCATTGGGAGGCGTAGCAACGGGTAGCATAAAGGCGCAAGAAGCCGCCACCGTGGCTGCCACCATCAAGCCAAAGGGATGAACATCTATACTCAATGCCAATGCCGCCAAGACGGGAAGCAACATAGCAGCTGTCGCTACATTAGAGGTGATTTCCGTCAAGAAATTGACAAGGGTGATGAGTAATAAAATCAAGACCAAATAGGGAACACTGGCCAGCAAATTGAGTCGCTCGCCAATCCAAAGGGCCAGCCCCGTATCTTTAAAGCCCGCTGCCAAGGCCAAGCCCCCACCAAATAAAAGCAGAATTCCCCAGGGAATGGTCTCCGCTGTTTTCCAATCCAGCAAATAAG
>JBCBDH010000111.1:0-12506 GCA_038529855.1 Bacteroidota bacterium
CCGCTGCGAGAAGTGCCAAGTGTCGGAGTAACTTTAAGTTACTCCGACACTTCAGCGCCAGTAAAAAACGCCCCGAATCAGTACTAAACTGATTCGAGGCGCCCTGCTTGTCTCTCAGCCCTAGCGGTCTCGCCTCTCACAGGCGACCCAAAGGAGCCGATCTCGCAGCGTCAGCGATCCTACTCCCCCTTCAACAACAACCGAGAAATCACCAACTTCTGTATCTCAGAAGTCCCTTCCCCAATCGTACAGAGCTTTGCATCGCGATAGTGCTTTTCAACACCGTATTCCTTGATATAGCCATAGCCACCATGGATTTGAATAGCTTCATTGGAGATGGCCACAGCCGCTTCACTAGCGTAGTACTTAGCCATAGCGCTAATCTTGGTTGTCTTTTGATTGCGGTTCTTTAGATCACCAGCCTCACGAGTGAGTAGCTCAGCCGCTTGAATTTGAGTGGCCATATCAGCCAGCTTGAAGCTGATCGCCTGAAATTTGGCAATCGCTTTTCCAAACTGCTGGCGCTCCTTGGCGTATTTGACGGAAGCCTCATAAGCACCCTTGGCAATACCCAGAGATAGGGCAGCGATAGAGATACGACCGCCATCCAGTATTTTCATAGATTGGATAAAGCCTTCGCCCACTTCACCTAAAATATTACTAGCAGGGATACGGCAATTATCAAAAATCATTTCAGTGGTTTCGGAAGCCCGCATACCGAGCTTGTCCTCTTTCTTTCCCGCTTTGAAACCAGGAGTTCCGCGTTCGACAACAAAGGCGGTCATGCCGTGGCTGTCCAGAAGCTCTCCTGTACGGGCAATGACGACAGCTACATGGCCAGATTTACCGTGAGTGATAAAATTCTTGGCACCATTAATAATGTAATCATCGCCGTCTTTCACCGCTACACACTTCATTCTTCCAGCATCGCTTCCTGTATTGGGCTCCGTAAGACCCCAGGCGCCTATCCATTCACCACTTGCCAATTTGGGAATGTACTTGGCCTTTTGTTCCTCATTGCCAAACATCAAGATATGATTGGTACAAAGCGAATTGTGAGCGGCTAGCGATAGACCAATGCCACCACATACTTTGGCCACTTCTTCAATGATCGTAATATACTCTTGATAACCTAGACCAGAACCTCCTAATTCTTCTGGGACCAATACGCCCATGAAGCCATATTCTCCCATTTTGTGGAAGAGGTCAACCGGAAAGTGTTGACTTTCATCCCATTCCAATACATGTGGTTTGATATACCTTTGGGCGAAATCACGAGCACTTTCTCTTATAATCTGCTGGTTGTTGGAAATAGCAACGTTCATATAATTTGGTTTGTAGATGCCTTGAGATGGCATATTATTTTAAATGAATCCATTTTGTCCGTAGAAATTTGATATACAACTATTTAAGCCGTCTACGGTTGGGTAAGAGGTACACAAATATACGCAAAATAGCGCAAAAAGGATTCCATCGCCTCCGACAAAATTAGTCGCTCAGCTCACATGGAGCTATCTACTGAACAAAAGCAGCTAGAAGATGTTTGGGAAAAACAGCTGCTAATTTTCCCCACTTACCTACAGGCTTAGCCCACGGTACTTGGATGGATAATTTGTTGGTCGATATTTTGACGACATATTTCGAGAAATATCGCTCTTCGCCTTTGAAGCGGACATATTTGTCTCATCATTTATTGTTCTGGAAACCCCCCAAAGAAAAAAGCTAAAATGAATTCGATCACTCGATCTACAAAAAGATCAACACTACTGAGAAATTGTATTTGGATGGCCTTGTGTTTAGCCTTCCTTTTCCCTCAATCTGGATGGGCCAATCTGGATGCTCCCCTCGCTATTTACGAAGGGGAAGAGATTGCCAATCCCCTTCGTCAAACGACCATCTTTCGCTCTTTACAGCGCGATAGCATCCTGGAATTGACCATCGAAACTGATCTCAAAAAACTCATCAAAGGCATTGCTAGAGAAGATTATCAAAAAGCCTTGCTGACCTATAAGAATGTCGATGGTTCTACGCAGGAACATCTGATACAGGTACGTCCAAGAGGTAAAAGCCGTCGCAAGATTTGTGATTTTCCTCCAATTAAGCTCAAGTTTAAGAAATCCCACCTGGAAAGAGCAGGGATGAATCCTGAATATAATGACCTAAAAATGGTGACCCATTGTTTTAGTAGTCGACTGAGTGAGCAAAAGCTCCTGCGGGAATACCTCGCCTATCAGATGTACCAAACAGTAGCGGAGGAAAGCTTTCGCACACAGTTGGTCCGCATCAAATATGTGGATAGCCAAAACCGCATGAAAACCATTGAGAAATATGGTTTTATCCTGGAAAATAATGAGGAGATGGCCGATCGTCTTGGTGGTCGTTTGATCAAGACTTATAACCTGCAGCAAAACCAAATGCAGCAGCCTCAATATAGAGAACTTTGCCTGTTCCAGTATATGATCGGAAATACGGATTGGAGACTCGATCTTTTGCACAATCTAAAAGTCGTTCGCCCAGTGGATGGTACTTCTCCGATTGCTGTTGCTTATGATTTTGACTTCTCTGGTTGGGTAGATACGGAATACGCCATCCCCAATCCTGATTATCCACTATTCAATGTCAAAGATCGACTCTTTATTTGTGATTGCACCTCTAATAAAGAATTGGATGAGGTGATCGTGAATTTTATCGACAAGAAGGAGGAGATGCTTGAAATCGTTCAAAACTTTGAGCTGATTCATCGCAAAGATCGAAAAGAGCTAACCAAATATCTCAATACCTTTTTTAAGACCTTGGACAGCCCTAAAGCCTCTCAAAAGGCATTTATCGAGCAGGTTTCCGAATCCTCTAAGGTAAAGTTTGGCGAGCGAGAGGATCTTCGCTAGGCTAAAGATGATCAGGACTTCATTAGGTTTACCGCTAAATTGCTTATTTTAAAGGCTGTTTAGCGGTAAACTCGTTTTTGTCCGATTAAGATGCCACCTATGCCCCAGCTTCTTCGACTATATTTTTCCTCTATCCCTTTGCTGTTCTTTTCCCTCTCTTCTTTTTGCCAAGATGCAGTTAGTACGAAGCTGACCTTTTTTGACCATTTGTACAAAGCAAATTCTGTTCAAAAGTGGCAACTACAAACCAATATGTCAAAGCTCATTAGCGCCAAGAACGAGGACAGCTATCACAAAGGCCATTTGACGATTCAACAAATGGATACCACTTATGAATATAAAATGAGGCTGAGGGTAAGAGGTCGAAGTCGTCGCTATTTGTGTGATTTGCCTCCCTTAAAGCTGGAATTTCGAAAAAAAGACCTGCGAAAGGCAGGGTTCTTGGAAATTGATGATCTCAAATTAGTCACTCATTGTCAATCCTCCAATCCCCGCAATCAGGCTGTCGTTCGCGAATACCTGATGTATAGAATGTATGCATTATTGGATTCTTTGAGCTATCGGGTACAAGCCCTAAAGCTACGATACATAGATACCAAGAATAAACAGCCTGAAGTAGATGGTCATGCTTTCATCATTGAACCTGCAGAAGAGCTGGCCATCCATCGCCATTGTGAATTGCTGGATCAAATGGGGATGACCTTTGATTCGATTGATACGCATTCAGCACTGCTATTTAGCCTATTTCAGTATATGATTGGCAATACGGATTGGCAGCTTGATGTGCAACGCAACCTGACGATCTTTCGTCGAGCCAGTGATGGTCACCGCCTATTGGTTCCTTACGATTTTGATCAAAGTGCCTTAGTCAATACGCCCTATGCTAAGCCCAATCCAAATGTGGGGCAGACCTATTTAAAGCAAAGGGTTTATATGGGACCTATTGTCGAATGGAGCATCACCAAACCTGTTGTCGATTTATTTTTGGAACAGGAAAAGGCTTTTTATGACCTCATCAAACAAGAAACCAGACTGAGCAATCAATCAAAGAAGGAAATGACACGCTATCTCAACTCCTTTTTTAAGACCATCAAAAATCAAAAACGACTAAAACGGATCATCCGCCAGTCTAAATATCTCTGACTTGGAATCATCTCTTGGGAAAGCTTGGTAAAGGCCGCGAAAAGAAATAGCTTTACAGGACTATAGACAAAGCCTTAACCATGCCAGATTCAGATCAAAAATACACTACGATCCACTATCATTCTTATCTCGAATTGGATCAATTACTAGGTGCGCAAAATTTGAGAAGCGAGCAGTTGGAAGAAACACCAGCTCACGATGAAATGCTTTTCATCATCACCCATCAAGTCTACGAATTGTGGTTCAAACAAATTCTCCATGAAATTGGCTCCGTCATCGATATGTTTAAGGGCTTAAAGGTGGATGAGCGCAATATGGGGACGGCCATTTCTCGATTAAATAGGGTAGAGGAGATTCAGAAATTATTGGTTCAGCAGATTCGAGTGATGGAAACCATGACGCCACTCGACTTTCTGGACTTTCGCAATTACCTCTTTCCCGCCTCTGGTTTTCAGAGTTTTCAATTTAGATTAGTGGAAACGATGATTGGATTGAAAGAGAAGAATCGATTGACGTATAACAACAAACCATATGCCTCCGTCTTTACGCCAGATCAGCAAAGCCAGCTCAAAGCGGTAGAAGAAGGGGATACCCTCTTTGAGGTCGTAGAGGCATGGCTAGAGCGCACCCCCTTTCTTCAATTTGGCGATTTCCGTTTTCTGGAGCACTATCGCCAAGCGGTCCAAAGGATGTTGGCCAAAGAGCAGGCCGCTATTCGCGCCTCAGGATATTTGGATGAGGAAGAAAAGACCATGCGTCTGCGAATGTTGGGTAGTACTGATACCTATTTTGAATCAGTACTCGATCCTAAGGTGCATGAGCAAATGCGAAAGGAAGGAAGAATCCGCCTGTCTTACAAAGCAACCGTCGCTTCGCTCCTCATCAATCTATATCGCGATGAACCCATCCTTCACCTCCCTTATCAGTTGCTGACCAATTTGATCGATATTGACGAGCTCCTAACCTCCTGGCGCTATCGCCATGCACAAATGGTCCTGCGGATGTTGGGACGAAAGGTGGGAACAGGGGGCTCTTCTGGACATGACTATTTGCATGCAACCGCCATGAGACACCATATATTTACTGATTTGCACAATATCTCTACCTTGTTGATCCCGCGTTCTGAATTGCCAGAATTACCAACGAATGTCAAACACAATTTAGGATTTACATTCTCCTCAAAGTAGCCCAAGCATGACTTGTAAATATCGAATCAACGGACACGGTCATCTCTTGCCAGAGCCAGAGCAAATTCCTGCTTTTATGAAAGCCCAAAAGCTCTTTTGGCTGGATGATGATCGGCAGTTTATGCGTCAAGGCGATTGGAAACGACCCGTCACCGATCCCAGTTTTTTTCTAAAAGAAAAGCTGGAATGGATGGAAGAAAGTCGAATTGATCACGAGGTCATCCTCAACCTATCTCAGCTCTATGCCAATGGACTGAGCCGCGAGCTGGCCTTGTCGACCATCAAATTCCAAAATGACTTCAATGCCAGTATACAAGCGAGTCATCCTGATAAGTTTACTTGTGGCTTTGTCCTTCAGCCTGCTTATTTGGATGATGCTTTACAGGAAATGGAGCGCTGTGTAGAAAAACTCGGCATGCGCCTCCTCTGTCTGCCTACCCATTACCAAGACCCCATCGGCCAATGGCGCTCCGTCGCTAATGAAATGACCCTTCCCATCTGGGAATTAGCTGATAAATATGGTCTTGCTATTCAGATTCATCCCTACGATGCCCCCAAAATGATTGATCTACAGAATCGCTATTGGCGGTTTCATTTGGTTTGGATGTGTGCCCAAACGGCAGATACCTTTCACTGCTATAGCTTATTAGATTTTCCTGCGCGATTTGCCAATACTCGGGTCTGTTTTGCACATGGCAATCAATTTGGGCAGGTTAATATTGGTCGCCGTCGACAAGGCTTTATGGGGCGCCCTGACCTATTCGAAGGAACCATCGACCCCATTGAGAATTTTAACAGCTCCAATGTCTTTTTTGATACCTTAGTCCACGATGTATTGTCCTTTCGATTATTGATTGATCGACAGGGGGTGGATCAAATTATAGCTGGACTAGATGATCCCTATCCACTTGGCGAGATGGCTTCTGTTCCGCATTCTTATACGGGTAAAGTGATTGATGAAGCGGTGGAAAGGGGATTTATCACAGCAGAAGATCGCTGCAACATCTGGCATGCCAATGTACTGCGTTGGTTGTATGGCGAACGAGCCCATGAATTCCCTTATTCTCCTTAATAACCGTATTTATCTTTCCATCGTTTTCTCATCAATTGTCTGGACTTTTCCTCTGCTGGATTTTGGGCTGGTTGGTACAAAGAGGTTCCCTTGATCTCTTCAGGTAAAAACTCCTGATTGGCAAAATTATCCTCAAAATCGTGGGCATATTTATAGTTTTTGCCATAATCCAACTCTTTCATCAGCTTGGTAGGGGCATTGCGGATGGATAGCGGAACGGGGAGATTGCCCGTATTGCGCACCAGCGCCTGGGCCTTATTAATGGCCATATAAGCTGAATTGCTTTTGGGCGAATTGGCCAAATAAATGACCGCTTCTGATAAGATGATCCGCGCCTCAGGTAGGCCAACCGCCTGAACAGCTTGAAAACAAGTCGTGGCCATGAGCAGTGCATTGGGATTGGCCACCCCCACATCCTCCGCTGCCAGGATCATCATTCGTCGAGCGATAAATTTAATATCCTCGCCTCCTTCTATCATCCTCGCGAGGTAGTAAACGGCGGCATTGGGATCGCTTCCCCGCATAGATTTGATAAAGGCAGAGGCGATATCGTAATGCTGCTCCCCGCCCTTGTCATAGATGGCGATATTTTGCTGGATGGTATTGCTGACCAATTCGTCTGTTATCACTATTCCTTCTTCAGATTGGGCATAATTGGTAACCAACTCTAGTGTATTGTGCAGCTTTCGAGCATCGCCGCCAGAATATCTGAGCAGGGCATCGTATTCCCTTATCTCAATGGCTTTTTTCTTTAAATACTCATCTTCAGCAATAGCCGTATCGACCAATTGGATCAATTCCTCTTTTTCTAAATGTTTTAGAATGTAGATCTGACAACGAGAGAGCAGGGCGGAAATGACTTCAAAAGAGGGGTTTTCTGTAGTTGCACCAATCAGCGTAATCACGCCTTTCTCCACCGCTCCCAAAAGGCTATCCTGCTGAGATTTGCTAAAGCGGTGAATCTCGTCGATAAACAAAATAGGATTGGGGCGATCAAAAAAGCGCTGTTTTTTGGCCTTACTGATGGTTTCTCGAATGTCTTTCACCCCAGAGTTGATGGCGCTTAGGGTGTGAAAAGGTCTTTCCAGTCGTTTGGCGATGATTTGAGCCAAGGTCGTTTTGCCAACGCCAGGGGGACCCCAGAGGATAAAAGAGGGGATATTGCCTGATTCGATGGCCTGGCGAAGCACGGCCCCCTCGCCAACCAGGTGTTTTTGGCCGATGTATTGATCCAAACTTTGTGGCCGCATCCGCTCTGCCAATGGTCTCATAAAGCTGGTTTCAGGTGAAAAAATAAGGGAAAAGCTCCTTTTTTTGAACAAAGTAAAAAAAAATTGGCCCAGCACCCAACCTCTGGCAAAATTGCTGCGTGTATGGGAGTGAAGCTTGAAATTAGAAAAATATTAAACCAATCATTCCATGATGAAACAGCTATTTAACATCTGCTTTATATGTTTATTGGCCCTGACGGGTTTGCAGGCGCAGGATACAACCTGCTATGTCCAAATCCACTCAGACAGCCTGATTACAGGAGGTATAGGATTAGTGGCCAATGCAGGTGATCATCCTCCCTACACTTACCAATGGAGTACGGGCGATACTTCTGAATTCATCACCCCTAATTCACCTGGTCAATATTGTGTGACGATTACGGACGCGACGGGATGTATGGCTGGTGATTGTTATGATTATAATACTAATATTGACTCCTGTGGGGTATACATTAGCATTATTGATTCCACAGGAACGGGCAGCAATGTATTTATATTAGCGAGTGGGACTGGCACTGGTCCCTATAGTTTTTCCTGGAATACGGGAGATAGCACAGCGGTTATTTATCCCAGTAATACGACTACTTATTGTGTGACCCTCACAGATGCCATTGGTTGTACTGCTACGCGTTGTGTCAACTATTTTGGAGGAGTAGATTCCTGTGATGTATCAATCACGCTGGATTCTACTGCTGCTGGATTAATCTTATTAGCTAATGGGACATCAACGCTTCCTTATAATTATGCTTGGAGTACAGGAGAAGCAACAGCTGCTATTATCCCCACTGCCGCTGGTAATTATTGCGTCACCATCACAGATGCGCTAGGCTGTGTGGCTGTTGACTGTTTCAACTATGTACCTTACAGTCCATGTGATGTTTCGATTGGTCTAGATTCGACAACAACCAGCCCCGTTTTGATGGCTTATGGGACAGGACTAGCTCCCTACAGTTATAATTGGGGGACTGGGGCAACAACTGCCAGTATTATTCCCACCACAACCAATAATTACTGTGTGACCCTTACAGATGCTTCTGGTTGCGCTGCTGTTGATTGCTTTTACTATACAGATAGCCCCACTGTCGATTCTTGTGGCGTCTTTATCGCTTTAGATTCTACGGCCGCAGGGGGAGTTATCTTAGGAGCTTATGGGAATGGTTCCATCTTTTGGACCTATGCCTGGAATACTGGCCAAACGACGCCAACGATCACCCCTGACTCTGCGGGTACTTACTGCGTCACCCTAACTGATGCAACAGGCTGTGTAGCAGTTGATTGTATTGATTATAATATTCCATCTAATCCTGCTTGTGAGGTCTATATCTCAGTTGATACAATGGCGGTAGGACCCATATTAGTGGCCAATGCCAATGGAGCTGCTCCACTCAGCTATTCCTGGAGTACAGGAGAAACGACAAGAGGGATTCAGCCCAATAGCGATGGACAATATTGTGTGACGGTAACGGATGCACTAGGTTGTGTCGCTATCAGTTGTTTTGATTATGCTACAGATAGTTCCTGCGCAGCTTTTATTAGCTATGGTGCTGGTGGACTTTGGGCTTTTTCCAATGGCCAGCCTCCCTATACTTATCAGTGGAGTACGGGAAGTACGACCTTTAATACACAAATTGGATCTTCATCAGTAGCAGAAGATACAATTGTTTGCGTAACGATTATAGATGCCAATGGCTGTGTTGCTAATGCCTGTTTGGATGTGATTTTTTTATCGCAATTCGATACTTGTGGTGGGTGGGTTAGCTATGAATTCACCGCAACTGGGGAGACCTTAAGTTCAACTGCCTTTGGAACTGATCCGCTTAGCTACTCTTGGAGTACAGGAGAGACTACCGCAAGCATTATTCCCTCTGAAACGGGTGACTACTGCCTTACGGTAACGGATGCGGACGGTTGTGTAGCCGTAGATTGTCAATACTATTACACCAATCAGTCAGTTGACTCTTGTGGGGTCTCTATCTCTTACAATTCACAACCCCTTGGAGGAGCACTCAGTGCGATTCCCAATGGTCAAGCCCCCTTTAGCTACTTATGGAATACAGGAGACACCAGTCAAAATATTATTCCCTGGCTAGATACCATTTACTGCGTGACCATGACAGATGCCAATGGCTGTATAGCTAGTGCTTGCTACGATTTGTTTGGCAATACGCCTGACTCCTGTGATGTTTCCATTACCCTAGATAGTCTAATCTTTGGGGGCAATGAGATAGGAGCGATTCCAACAGGTACGCCTCCCTTTACTTATCAGTGGAATACGGGAGCAACTACTGAGTGGATTACCGTTTCTGGAGCTGGTTTATATTGCGTGACCATGACGGATGCGACGGGATGTACTTCTTCCTATTGTTGCGATCATACTTATACCTATGACAGTTGTGAGGTCGTTGTTTATCAAGATACGCTAGCAGGTGGAGGAATAGGGCTGACGGCAGTGCCTTATGGTACGGCGCCATTTACCTTCCAATGGTCCAATGGAGATAATGGTATGACGATCCAGCCCAATGGTCCTGGTCAATATTGCGTGACCATGACGGATTTATACAACTGTTCTGCTGTAGATTGTATTTATGTGGATTCTGTCTACTGTAGTGTCAATATTGGAGTGGATAGTCTAGCTTCAGGGATTGTCTTAACGGCAGATGTCTCCTTTGGTGATGGACCTTTTACTTATGCATGGAATACTGGAGCGACGACAGAGAGTATCAGTCCCTATCCCAATAGTGCATATAACTACTGCGTCACAGTAACCAATGCCCAAGGTTGTTGGGCTAGTACCTGTAGATACTATGATAATGTACAATGTAGTGCCTTTATCTACACAGATTCTATTCTTAATGATACCGTACTAATAGCCTATGGCACTGGACAAGCGCCTTTTACTTATGAATGGAATACTGGGGCCACCAGTGAAACCATTGCCCCCAGCGAATCGGGCACCTATTGCGTAACCATTACGGACGCCAATGGCTGTCAATCAGATGATTGTGCTTATTATGCGGCACCAATTGAACGTTGTAGAGTCAGTTTATTCCAAGATAGTATCGATTTCCTAAGCGCTTATCCCTACAATGGTGTTGCACCCTACACTTATCTATGGAGTAGCGGCGAAACCACTCAGGGGATTATTATAGACCCTAATGTTTGTGAGTATTGTGTGACCATTACGGATGCCATTGGCTGTGAAGCTTCCAATTGCTTTACCAATTGTAATAATTACATCTACGGGACCATTTACGGTCCAGATAGTACCACCCTGGGCTATATTCCCGCAACGGTGTATTTGATACAGCACGAAACGGCCACTAATGAATTGTTGTTAATCGACTCTCTTGATATTGATTCTTCTAGCTGGTACTTCTACTATTTCCCCAATCTGCCTGCTGGTAATTATCTGGTAAAAGTAGCCCTAAGACCAGAGGCGGTTGACTACGAAGATTTTCTACCAACTTATTACGGGGATGTCCTCTTCTGGGATGAAGCGACAACGATTACGCTGCCAGATAATAACCCACAGCCTTGGGATGGTTATGCCATCAGAATGGTGCCAGGAATGAATACACAAGGGCCTGGATTTATTGGTGGCTTGGTGACGGAAGGGGCTAATTTAATCGCCAATGGCAGTTCTCGTGGTGGAGAAGGTGATCCAGTCGTTGGGGCAACTGTGATATTAATGGATCTCAATGGCAACCCCATTGCCTATTCGATGACGGATGAAAACGGCAATTACAGCTTTGATGATTTGCCTTATGGTACTTATGAAGTGATTTTGGAAATCATGGGAATAGAACAAGTATCCATCATGGTGACCTTGAGTCCAGATGAACCAAGTAGCACGAGTAATGACTTCCTAGTGGATGAAGACAGTATTGCAACGGGAGTGAATGATTTGATCGATCAATCAAAATTGTTGCTCTTCCCAAATCCAGTAGCTGATCAACTGACGCTTTCTCTATCGCTTGCAGAAAGTCAGCGGGTAGAGTTGAGTATCAGTACGATTGAGGGCCGTAAGGTATTGATTCGTCAGCAAGACTTACAGCTTGGAGAGCAGCAGATTGAATTAAATGTTGCAGAACTGCCAAGTGGTTTGTACTTTTTGAATCTCAGAGACGGAAAAAGCGTAATTTCCCAGAGATTTGTTAAGCAATAAGATATTTTAATACCGAGATAGCTTTGGAGGAATCGCCGATTGACGCCACCCGTCAATCGGCGAGCCTTATCTCAAAACAAAACATGAACCTCAAGCAGCAGCTCATAGCAGATTGTCGGAAAGGAGATCGAAAAGCCCAGTTTCAATTGTATCGAAACTGCTTTAATCGCCTCATGGGGATTTGTATGCGCTACAAAAAAGACGAGGAGGAAGCTGCGGCCTCTCTTAACATGGGTTTTTTGAAGATACTCAACAACCTGGATAAATACCGTCCAGAAGTACCTTTTGAAGCTTGGATCAGTCGCATTATGATCAATAATCTGATTGATGAGTTTAGAAAGGATAGAAAGGTGCGGGAGTTGATTGAATACAAGGATTTTAGCCAGGAGGACCCCAGTACGGATAGCCTCGATTTCAATTTGGCCGATCAGCGTTTTGATGCGGAGCAATTGGAGGCGATGATTCGCCGTCTGCCGCCAGTTAGCCAAAAGGTGTTTAATTTATTTGCGATTGATGGCTACAGCCATGCGGAGATTGCCAACATGCTCAAGATGAGTGTAGGGACCTCCAAATGGCATTTGTCATCCGCTCGGAAAAAGATACAGGATATGATTAACCAAGCTCTCAATGCCTCTAAAATCAGTTAAGTCATGAGCAAACTGGATCGTTTTATCAAGGATAAGATGGAAGGGCGAACTTTTGAGTTCAAAGACGCTTACTGGCTGGAAGCAGAAAAGCTGATTGCCCAGCAGGAGAAAAGCCGCCATTTGCGTCTTTTCTCCT